>DUTE01000202.1 GCA_012842235.1 Bacillota bacterium | reverse complement strand
GAAAGCTCATCTATGGTTCAAGCACTTAGGGCTCATCGCTGGTCTTACTGATAGAGAGTGAGTGTCTATCACTATACCAGTAACTAAATGATCTGGCTTTGTTTTGGCAAATGAAGGTTTATCTACAACGTTTTGAGCAAACTGAATTGAACTAGAGAGTATTTCTTTATCCTTTTTTTGAATCTCTGGCAATAATAGCGAAGAAAGATTACTATCTTGAGAATCACTCAGTGAAAGTCTTAATTTTACTGCATAGCCTCCACCTTCAAGTTCTTTTTCTTCAACAATATTTGCTCCTTGGATAAACATGTCTACTCTTTTTCTTATAAAGTCACTCTCAGTAACAAAATTTTCCACTGTTGTCTCTGATGTAACCAATACTCCCTTTATAGTCTCGGCTAAGTTTCTATAAGCATCGGCCTTTGCCGCTTCTCTAGCCATTAACTTAGCTTGAAAATAAGGCCTATCTTCTCGTAAATCTAATGCTCCATAGCCAATTACCTCAATATCCTGTTTGGTCCAGTTCACTAAAGCATTATAGCTAGAGTGGGCTTCAATTAGATAACCTGTGGGATTTTGAGCATAAGTCCCAATTGTAAGAAAAACAATTAAGAATATTAAGTAGAGTTTTTTCATCGTTAAAAAGCCGCAAAATGCGGCTTCTATCCCCCCTTTATTTAAGGCTATCAGAAATTGTCTCATAAGTTAGGACATTGCTTATCTAGTTTAGTTACTTCAAAAAGTAAAAGAGATGCCTACATTCAACCTCAAACCACTTAGGTTGTAGTCTTTAATAGGAACCCTATCTAATGGTACACGATACTTAAATTCCTCAATGTACCAATCAGAATAAGGTGTTGCCAAATAATAAACCCCACCTATACGTAGGCTAAGCTTGTCACTAAAGGACAAATCAGCAAAGACTTTACTATCCAGAAAATATGCTAGTGAATAGATATTTCTGCCATAAATATCCCTTTGACTACCAATTGCACTACCGAAACCTCCACCTACAAAAAACGACAAACTTCTTAAAAGAGGGAATTCTTTGAGAAACTCTACACTGACTATTGAGTTATTAATATTTGGTAAGTACTCAAATGTAATATTAGCCATAGACATATGGCTTAGTGGGCGATAGTAAATGGCAGAGATCTCTATACCTGAACCAACGCCTCCTACACCACCTAAACCAATCAATCTATAGTTTTCGATAACCTGTTCTGAGACGATATCTCCTTTTTTAATTGTACCTGTCTCTTTTAAGACAATTCCTTCTGCCCACTCTGAAGAGGTGTTTTTTATCTCAATAAGTCCTATCTCTTTGAGAAATATACTGTCACTACCAAAACCAAGATCTTCTTTTTCATAGACGAGGTATCTAGATCCCTTTTTTACCCCTTTGTTTTGGCCTAAAGCAATGTAAACTAAGTTGCCATCTCTTTTTATTATTTCACTTCCAAGTCGAAACCAGCTTTTTATTGCTGGATCTATATCTTCTGTAAAAGCCCTATCAAAAGCTTCATCAATAGCCCTATTTCTTACTCTGTTGTGACCTAAACCTAAAGCTTGCTTATTGCCGATAAGCTTTCCTGTCTCAATATCTACACATTTAATGGAAAGCCTTACTTCTGCTTGGTAAGTATCTTTCTTCCAAACTGTATTAATCTGATCGATCTGGGCAATAAAACCATATTGAGCACCAATAATCCGGCCTGCTTCTACTATCGTATTAGTAGTAGCAAAAGATATCTGTAGGGCTT
>DUTE01000201.1 GCA_012842235.1 Bacillota bacterium | reverse complement strand
TTAATTAGTGAAAAACTAGTTGAAGAAGATGCTTTTACCTCAATTCATATAGAAGAATATGAGTGTCAAGCTAGAGATACAAAACTAGGATCAGAAGAGATTGAGGTAAAAGCATCTTCTTCAACTAGTTTTTCACTAATTAAAATAGCATCTTCGTAGTTATAACCTTCCCAAGGCATAAAAGCTACTAAGGTATTGCGGCCTAGTGCTAATTCCCCATCATCCGTAGCAGGGCCATCAGCAAGTACCATGCCTTTTTCTACTCTCTGATTTTTTCGCACAAGAACTTTTTGGTTGATACATGTAGATTGGTTACTTCTTACAAATTTTGTGCACTTGTATCTATCTTCTTTACCATCATCAGTTTTTACGACGATTTCATCAGCAGTCGCACGAACAACAACACCTGAGTTTTTAGCCACAATAACAGCTTGGGAGTCAACTGCAGCTCTATACTCCATACCTGTTCCTACTAGTGGAGAATCAGTTTTTAAAAGAGGTACAGCCTGCCGCTGCATATTAGAACCCATAAGAGCACGGTTTGCATCATCATGCTCTAAAAAAGGAATTAAAGCAGTTGCTACCGAAACTAATTGTTTAGGTGAGACATCCATCAGATCAACCTTGTCTGGGCTAATACTTAAGATCTGATCTTTAAATCTACAACCCACACGTGGATTGGTCAAATAACCATTTTCATCAAGGGGTTCGTTAGCTTGAGCAATAACGTACTTATCTTCTTCATCAGCTGTTAGGTATTCAATTTCGTCAAGAACTCTTCCATCGATAACCTTACGATAAGGAGTCTCAATGAAACCAAAGTCATTAATTCGTCCAAACGTACAAAGTGACCCTATTAGACCAATGTTAGGTCCTTCTGGGGTTTCAATTGGACACATACGTCCATAGTGAGAATAGTGAACGTCACGTACTTCAAAGCCGGCTCTTTCTCTCGAGAGACCACCTGGTCCTAATGCTGAAAGCCTTCTTTTATGTGTTAGTTCACTAAGAGGATTGGTTTGATCCATAAACTGTGATAGCTGACTTGAGCCAAAAAATTCCTTGATAGCAGCCACAACAGGGCGAATATTTATTAAAGCTTGTGGAGTAATAATATTAGCATCCTGGATAGTCATGCGCTCACGCACAACTCTTTCCATACGTGAAAGCCCTATGCGGAATTGATTTTGCAATAATTCGCCTACGGTTTTTAATCTTCTGTTACCTAAATGATCAATATCATCTGTTGAGCCAACATTTTTAAACAAGCCAAAAAAGTAGCTGATAGTGGCGACCATATCATCAGGTGTAAGGTTTTTGACATCCTGATCTACTAAACCATTACCTACTACTTTAACAGGCCCCTGTTCTGTTTGAATCCATACTGATTTGACTTTAGCCTGTTCTAGCTTTAGCATTACCACTCGATCAACTTTCTGGCCTGCATCTGCAAGGATTTCACCAGTACTTGGATCAGCTACTGGTTCAGCTAAAATCATGCCATAGATTCTTTCTCTAAGGCCTAATTTCTTATTGAGTTTATAACGTCCTACTGCTGCAAGATCATACCGTCTTGGGTCAAAAAATAAATTATCAAAGAGACCTTTAGCACTTTCTACAGTAGGAGGTTCACCTGGGCGCAGCTTTTTATAGATCTCAACAAGACCTGTTTCAACTGAATCGGTAGTATCTTTGTCGAGAGTATTCTTTAACTGCTGCGACTCACCAATAAGCTGAAGAATCTCTTCGTCTGTGCCATAACCTACTGCCCTTAAAAGTACAGTTACCGGTATTTTTCTTGTTCTATCTACTCTAACGTAAACTACTTCATTTGCATCTGTCTCAAACTCTAACCAGGCACCACGATTAGGAATAATGTTAGCACTGTAGACATCTCGACCAGAGGAATCTATCTCCCTTTTGAAATAAGTACCTGCTGATCTTACTAATTGACTAACAACTACACGTTCAGCACCATTGATGATAAAAGTGCCTTTTTCTGTCATTAAGGGGAAGTCTCCCATAAAAACTTCCTGTTCCTTTACTTCGCCGGTTTCTTTGTTTATAAGCCGCACCCGCACCTTTAGAGGTGCTGCATATGTGGCATCTCTTTCCCGGCATTCGTCTTCGTCCATTTTAGGATCGTCAAATTCGTAGTCCACAAATTCCAAGGTGAGGTTGCCGGTAAAATCCTGGATGGGAGATATGTCCCGGAAAGTCTCTAGTAGTCCCTCGTTTAAGAACCTTTCATAGGAAGCGGTCTGGATCTCGATAAGGTTAGGTAAATCCATAACCTCTCGTATCCTGCCGAAACTATGGCGCTCTTTTTCTGGACCCTTGGTGACTGTAGCCACCTTTTCCATCCGCTGATCACCCTTTCTCGGCAGATCTACCTCTGTTTATTTTCTGATAAAGCTAATAAGAGCAAGGGGATCTTTCTGACTTGCCTAATGGCAAACCCTCGCTCTGCCTGAGTAAACTAAGAAAGGATATAAGCGTCCATCCTTTCAATACGTTGGCAGTTTATAATACTACCACAAGGGACATATACTGTCAAGCGTAAAATATAGCAAATTTGGTATTATTTACCTCAAAAAAATGGAGGCCTCGAGGGCCTCCATTATTCTTTTCATTATTACTTAACTTCGACCTTAGCACCGACTTCTTCAAGTTTTGCTTTGGCTTCGTCTGCTTCCTCTTTGGAAACACCTTCTTTAATGGCCTTAGGAGCACCATCAACAAGGTCTTTTGCTTCTTTAAGACCAAGACCGGTTAGTTCGCGAACAACCTTAATAACCTTGATCTTCTCTCCACCGATTTCAGCTAAAACTACATCGAATTCGGTCTTTTCGTCTTCATCAGCTGCTGCACCACCTTGAGCTGGAGCTGCTGCCATTGCTACAGGAGCTGCTGCACTGACACCAAACTTTTCTTCTAGAGCTTCCACTAGTTCAGCTAACTCTAAAACTGTCATCTCTTCAATCTGCTTAATGAATGCATCTTTATCAAATGCCATTTATTTTACCTCCTAATTATGTCGAACATTTTTTATTAAAATCTCTTTGTTGAAGCTAACTTTAAACTCTAAGCGTCAAGCACTTTCTTTTTGTTTACGCACAGCTTCCAATACATAAACAAAGTTGCGGATATTGCCGTGTAGGCAATTGACAAGACCAGCAATTGGGTTTTGTAAGGAGCGAACAAGTGTACCCAAAAGTTCTTCCTTTGGTGGAAGATCTGCTAGTGCTTCTACTTCTTTTACATCAATGACTTTATCCCCGAGAATACCGCATTTGATCTCCATCTTTTTGCGTTCTTTGATAAAGTCTTTAAGAACCTTTGCAGGGGCTACAGGATCCTCAAGGCCAAATGCAATAGCAGTTGGGCCAGCTAGAAACTGATCTAGTCCCTCAATACCTTGATTCTTGGCAGCTATACTAAGGAGTGTGTTTTTGTGAACCTGATACTCTACGCCAGCTTCGCGAAACCTCTTTCTCAGTTCGGTATCTTCTTTAACTGTAAGACCCCGATAATCAACTAGGACTATACCCTTTGATTCTGCCATTTTTTTACTTATATCGTCTACGATTGCAACTTTTTGTGGCTTTGGCACGGTTTCACCTCCTTGTTTTTCTCCCTGCCTATAAAAAAAGCGAACCTGACAGACAGGTTCGCGACAGATCATAAGCATCATATAATAATCTATCCTGAACTACCTCGGCAGGCGTCAATACTTACCCTTCACAGGAAAACCTGTTTGGACCTGCTGTCTGTGGCAGAG
>DUTE01000200.1 GCA_012842235.1 Bacillota bacterium | reverse complement strand
TGAAGATCCTCTTTTAAGTCTTGCTCACTTACTATATGATTGCCAGAATGAGAAAGCTAAGGATTTTGTCTATCAAAAATACACAGAAATTAGGCCTCTTAATCTTAATAAGCTAAAAAAAGCTGAAAGCCAGGTCTGGGATAGTGCCGTTTTGTTAGGACATTCAGGTAAAAAGGAAATCGGCGTAAAACCGACTTTAGAAAAGATCCAAGAGCTTATTGATTCTTTATGGCCACTTTTATCACAGCAAGAATTCATTAATCTTCCTGTAAGTAGTATGAATATTCCTATAAGTGAGTTTCTACAAACACAAGCAGCTTACCCTAGCACTTACAATGTAGCTGAATTTAGCGACACGAAAACCAGTGAATTTGCATCACAGGATATAGAAGAGTTTACTAACAGAACACTTAACCCTTGTGAAGAGGAATTACTAAAACAAGAACTAGAGATGGATTTAGCAGATGAGTCACTACTAGAGGAAGCTTCTTGGGAAATAGTTAGTGAAATAAGTGAAGAAGCATCAAAAGACATTAAAACAGATTTAAGTATAGAAGAAGAGACAGAAGAAACCAAAAAAACAGAGGAGAAAAAAGCAGAACCCATTTCGTGGAAGCCCTTTCCTAAACTGCCTACAAGGAGGTGGTAATGTGAGCGAGGTAGTTCAAACTTACGAAGTAAAAAACGGCAAGCTTGTAGATGATTCGCTCTTTGTTCGTCAACAGGTAGCCAATTATTTAATGGAGACTACTCCAAGTGGTTTAGTTCTTGTAGGCTATGAAAATGACGATAGTTCTCTAGAAGTACCAGTAGAGGCATTAAAAGCTGTGGAGTTATTTATATCTACAGGTGTAGATGTTGGTCAGGCTCGAGCCTGTTTAGTCCCAGAGTTATCTCTTATGGCCAAGCGTCTGCAAGCAGCAGCTTGCTTTGTCACTGATTCTTTTTGTTTCTTAGATAGTGAAGGTTGTTATCTCAATGGTACTTTGCCAATTAGACGTATTGAAAAGGGCAAGCGCGGCAAAAGCTTAAGTCTAGATCTGCAAAGAGAATACATGAGATATCTGCGAAAAGAGGTTGTTGTAGATAGGTTAAATTCTATATCTGTTGCCATAGCCGGCTTAAAAGATAAAACACTCTTTAATCTTCTTTCACAAGTAATTCCTCTAAGAGGTTTGTGGCGAGTTAGAAGTGATGGAGAAGCTTCAGTTAACAGTATACGAGATTCAGTATTGAGGTTAAATGCTAATATAGGTGTTAAGCTTGATAGCACAGGTACTAAGGCAGTGTTTATAGCAGATAATGGCGTGGTGATTAAAACAGAAGAGGCTGCAGCACTTATTGCTCGCTATCTTAAGGAACAGGGAAGTTTGAAGGAAAAAGTAGCAAGAGATTGGAATATTTCGCGGTTTTTTGATAAAGTGGCTGAAAAATCCGGTTTAAAAGTAGCTGGAGAAGCTGTTTTTCATGTGGGTGAGGAGATTATTTACCATGCTCATTTAGGCGTCGGTGATGGGTTGTGGTTAACTTTTCTGCTTTGTGAAATCATTGCTGTAACAGAGCGTCCTCTTTCAGAATTAATTGAGGAGATGCACAAGGTAGTTGGCAAAAGAGAGACAAAGTCAATCAATCTAAGCCAAGAGCAACTGATAGGTTTTTTAAAAAGACTAACAGGCAAACAGTATTCTATCCTAGCTAAAGGTGAGGTTTTAATCGATGACGATGTAGTCGCTTGGCAAAAGCTTGACAATAACAGTTATTCTGTGTTTTTAGATGGGAGAGAAACTAGACTGCAGTCTTGGCTAAACTCTCTTTCCCTAGATATTTCTCTATAAGGAAGTGCACCAGACGGCTTAGCTCTTTTGGAGCTTCCGTTCTGGATACATAGTAATTGACAAATATGTGTTTGTCAGGGCGAAGACGGGGTACAGGAAAGGTTTTTATAAGATGATAAAAGATCATTTTGCCACTGATTTTTTGGTGCCATAGTTCTTTTTTTGTTGATAGAAGTTCTACGCGCAAAAAGTATTCATCGGGGTTAGGAAGGCCTTGTCTTTGGCAGTAAATAAGAAGATTTTGGTAAAGCTTTTCTGGGTTTAGATTAGGAATATTCTTGTATTCAAGACTAAATGAGGGATTGTAGTATTGGTTAATATCCCAGACCATCCAGTTGTAGGCTGCAGCTGGTATAAAGGATCGAAAAATATCATCAATAGTTTTAGTACATTCTTCAAGATCACGGTAGCCTTTAGGTAAGTTGCTACGCCAAAACAAAGAGGCAATCTCTAGCCAGCCTTGTGGTTCAAGGAGGTAGTTTTCTAAGGTATAGCGATTAGTTCTATAGACATGACCAGAGTAATCTGGCTCAAATTGAGCTTTAATCTCTAACTCAGTGGCAAAGTCACGATCGATTATACCTAAAACAGAGCCATTTTGGCGGCCTTTTTGTAATTTTTCTACTGCATCAACAACTCGACTATAGCCATCTTGGGGATAAAAAGTAATTAGGTGGGAGAGTTCAGCAAACCATTGGGAATAAACCCACTCATCATCGCCATCATCTACACCTTCAATAACAACTGCTAGTCCAGATCCTGAGCGGATTCTCAATAGCAATTGGTTTAGTGACAAATAATTCAATTTTTTGCACCTCCAGAGTAGACATCGAGACTAAAGACTTCAGTTTCACTTGATGCTCGGACAATCTCTATTGAGTGGGTAGCTATAATAAGTTGGCAATTCTTTTCTCTAAGATAATTTGATAAAAGCTGGTAAAGCCTCCTTTGAGCGGTAGGATGAAGGCTTAATTCAAATTCGTCAATAAATACCAAAGAACCTGGCTGAAGATGTTCTTCAATTAATGTAAGGAGGATCAGGGCCTGTTTCTCCCCTGAGGGGAGTTTTTCTAGAGGAATAAGTGTTGGGTCGTTAGCTGAAGCCTCTAAGGCAAAGCCTCTGTCTTTTGTGTAGATTAAATCTCTTCCAGAAAAGAATTTAAGAGCGAGATCAGGTAGTCCTTTATCTAGGTAGAACAAAGGAGTATCTTTTGAGGCTAAATATTTATAGCCAAAGTTGTATTCTTCTAGATTTTGAGTGTCTTTTGGTAAGAGAGATAGATAACGTTCAGCGGGAAAATAAAGATATTTTGGCAAAAGTTCCAAATTGCCAGTTGTTGAGAGTTCATTGTTTTGAAGGGTAATACTAATCTTATTGTCTTTATCGTCGAGAAATTGGACAGTCACTGCTGCTTGTTTGGTTAAGAGGTCTTCATAGAGAGAATCTTTTGTATTATAGGCTGCATTAATCAGGGAAATAGTTGTCTCTATAAGGGATGTTTTTCCTGAGGCATTAGTTCCCACAAGAACAAGACGATCATTCGCAAGACCGGTGTAAATATCAGTTAAGTCGATCTCAGTTTGATTGGGAAAACATCTAAAATGTGATATTGAAACATAACTAAGTTTCACTGGGAAACGCCCCCTTTATATTAGAAATTCTCAATAAAGGTGGTAATAACCTGCAAGAGAGGATCTCGATTGTTAAGGGAATTTGTTGAAACACCAATTGCCTTAAGTTGTTTGGCAAAGGTATGTGATGTTCAAGTTGAAATCGCTAAATGGATTGCAAGTATTAAAGTCAAAAGTTTCCTTTTTTGATTGACAAAAAACAGCCTGCAAGGTACGATAAGTATAACAAGTTACACGAGTTATACGAAAGGCATCGCAATTTGGAAGTTCTAATAATTGTATGGAAAGGAAAATATTGAGATGGAAAAGGAAGAAAAAAAAGAGCTTGAGGAAAATGTACAGGACAAGTATATGGGGTCGGTAAAAGTAGGGGCCAAAGGGCAGATAGTAATTCCCAAAGAAGCACGTGATATGTTTAACATTAAACCAGGTGATATACTACTTCTTCTTGCAGATATAGACAGAGGAATTGCTATTCAAAGTTTTGATTATTTTGACAAAATAGCTGACGAGATCTTTAGTGGAGACCATCAACTAGCTGAAAACGAAGAGGAAGACCAATTAATGGAGTTTGCCAAGGAAGTGAAAAAAGTCGGCAAAACAAAGGGGGAAGCTGAGTGATTGCTATAAAAGCAATAGATCTAGAAAAAAGATACAAAGAAAAAATTGCTGTAAACAAGCTTAATCTATCGATCGAGCAAGGAGAATTATTTTCTTTACTTGGCACAAATGGAGCAGGAAAAACAACTACTATTAAGATGCTGTCTTGTTTATCTAGTCCAACAAGTGGTGATGCAATTTTGCTTGGAGATAGTATTGTGAAAAGCCCGTTGGCTGTGAAAGAAAAGATCAGTGTTTCTCCACAAGAAACAGCAGTTGCCCCCAATTTGACAGTTAAAGAAAATTTACAGCTGATTGCAAAACTCTATGGTAATAATAATAAAGAGGCCATCAAAAAAACTGATGAGATGATCGAGAAATTCGGACTTACAGAAATTGCAAAAAGCAAAGCAAAAACACTATCAGGCGGCTGGCAGAGGCGACTAAGTATTGCAATGGCACTTATTTCTAGCCCGCAAATTCTCTTTCTTGACGAGCCTACACTTGGTCTTGATGTAATTGCTAGACGTGAGCTTTGGAATATAGTCAAAGAGTTAAAAGGAAAGATTACTATTATTTTAACTACGCATTATCTTGAAGAAGCAGAGGCTCTTTCAGATAGAATAGGTATTATGGCAAAAGGAGAGCTAAAGGCAGTTGGCACAGTCAATGATCTTTTAAAAATTACAGGTGCACAAAAATTTGAAGATGCGTTTGTTACTCTTTCTACAGATGGGAGAGTATCTATATGAAAACATTGGCATTTGGTTCAAGAAATACTAAGGAGATTTTAAGGGATCCTTTGAATTTAGCTTTTGGCATTGGTTTTCCCTTGGCTATATTGTTTTTGCTTTCTGCTATTCAATCTAATGTTCCTGTAAGTTTATTTGAGATTGAAAATCTTGTGCCAGGCATAGCTGTTTTTGGCCTTTCGTTTATCTCACTATTTTCGGGGATGCTTATTGCTAAAGATAGAAGCACATCGTTTTTAATGAGATTATTTTCTTCTCCACTTACGGCGACAAATTTTATTCTTGGCTATACACTACCACTTTTGCCACTTGCTCTAATACAAAGTGTTATTTGTTTTATTGCTGCATTTTTCCTTGGCCTTTCATTTAGTGTTAATGTGTTAATGGTTTTTGTTGTACTTATCCCTATATCGATTCTTTTTATTGCAATTGGGTTATTGGCAGGTAGTTTATTAACCGATAAACAGGTTGGTGGAATTTGTGGAGCATTGCTGACTAACCTTGTGGCTTGGTTTTCTGGTACATGGTTTGACTTAAACTTAATAGGTGGGGGATTTGCAAAGGTTGCCTACACACTTCCGTTTGTTCATGCAGTCGAAGCTAGCAAAGCTGCACTTACAGGGCATTATGAAGGAATATTTCCCCATCTTTGGTGGGTAATTAGTTATGCGACAGTAATTCTTATATTGGCTGTTTTGGCTTTTAGTAAAAAGATGAAAGGCGATATAAGTTAAAAGTTGAAGATAAGTGTAAGTGTAAATGTTGACGGTAAGAGTTAATCTTGCCGTTTCTTTTATTAAAATAAGAGCGTAAATTGCAATTTCAAGTTGAACTACCGTCCAAGATAGTAATTGCAATTTACGCTCTTATTTTAATAAAAGAAACGGCAAGATTAACTCTTACCGTCAACATTTACACTTACACTTATCTTCAACTTTTAACT
>DUTE01000199.1 GCA_012842235.1 Bacillota bacterium | reverse complement strand
GGTCATCATCAATGTCAGCTCACCTTAGAGGTTCAGTTCAGGTAGAAGTTATCTCAATTGAACAGGTGAGTTATGAAGAGTTTCTTAGGCATCTCTCTAACCCAACAGTTATGTCTACAATCTCCTTACAACCACTACCAAGCCTTATGGTTTGGGAGATAAATCCAGAAATGGCTATTAGTATGGTAGAGAGACTTTTGGGTGGAAGTGGAGAAACAGAACAATTTCGTCGCGAGCTTACCGAAATAGAGCTTACTGTGATACGAAATACAATGGCAAAAATGACCAATGATATCCGTTCAGCTTGGTCAAATGTTTTAAGTATAAGCCCTGAATTAGTAAGCATTGAAGTCAACCCACAGTTTTGTCATATCGCTCCCCCAACAGAGATGGTCATTTTAGTCGGTATGGAAATGAGGTTAAACCGCAAGACTGGTTTAATGAATATATGCCTACCGTATACTCTACTAGAAGCGACTTTGCCACGATTAAGTGCCCAGTATTGGTTTGCTAGTGGTGAAGAAGGGACCGACGAGTTTTCAAGAAAAGCTATAAAGGATTTACTTGAGCCAACTTTGCATACTATGTCTGTGGAATTGGGCGAAATTATCTTACAAGTGGATGAACTAATGGATTTAGAGGTTGGAGATGTAATTAAACTGCCAACTAATGTAGGAAGAGATCTTGATGTGGTTATGGATAACAAAGTACGGTTTAAATGCCGGCCAGGAGTTGTAGGAAACAGACTTGGTGTAGAGATAACCAGGATTTGCTCTAACGGGGGTGAAACATATGACTGAGCGTATGCTTTCCCAAGAAGAAATTGATGCTATGGTAAAAAGCGAGCCTAAAGAGGAAAAAGAAACCAAACTGCAAGATCTCCTAACTTCAGACAAAGTAAATCAGTTGTTTGATTATTTAGAAGCAAAGATTGGTGAAAAAATCTCTCTTTTAACCGGTGAGAAAGCACAGACAAAAAAACAAGAGATCTATGTGGAACATGCTGGAAGATTTAAAGACGGTAGACTTGTTATCAGTCTTTGTAGTACTGATAATGAAAAGGATATTCTCATTTACATGGAGGAGGTTGTAGCTAAGGCGCTACTTTCTCACATTTCTGCAAGTCCTAAAGAAAATAATATGTGGACTAAACAAAACATGGATGCATTAGGTCAAGTATTTGATGCTGTAGCAGATGAATTTTCTAAAGCAATTTCTGAAGCTACAAAAAAGCATTTTAGTTTGGCAGTAGCACTCCCTGAAGGCCCAAGTGGTTTACAAGAGTTTTTGGATGAAAAAGAAGAGTATCTAGTCCTCGACTATGCACTTGATTGGAAAGGAAGCGAGGTGGGTAAATTGGGTTTTATTGCTGATGGTAGTGAAATGTTGAATCTTTTGGCTATGAAAGATGAGGAAGGTTCAGAAGAAGTTCCAAGTATTGATTCTTTAATAGAAAGTATGGAAGATGATGAGTTAGATGAAGAACTTATATCCCATTTTACCGAAGGATATGAAACTGAAGAAGATCTAGATGATGTTGTGGTAAAACCAGTTCAATTCCCACCACTTAGTGGTGCTAGTGGTGTAGGTGCATCTGTAAAAGATTCGAACCTAGATATAATTTTAGATTTACCAGTCCGGCTAACAGTAGAATTAGGCAGAACACACAGAACTCTAAAAGATATACTAAACTTAAGACCTGGATCGGTTCTTGAATTAGAGCGTTTGGCTGGTGAGCCCGTAGATATCTTAGCTAATGGTGTTTTTATTGCCAAGGGTGAAGTTGTGGTAATAGATGAGACTTTTGGCGTAAAAATCACTGAAATTGCCACAAAAGAACAGAGAATTAATAGAATAAAATAAGAAGGGGATTTTATGGACTGGACCTTTGCCATAAGATGGATCTTGGCCACAGTTGGTGTTATAGGGCTGATGCTAGTAGTGTTTTACCTAAGTGGAAGAAATATGAAACGCAAAGGCCGCGACCTAGAGATCTTAGAGGGCTTGCCCTTAGGTAACCGTCAAGGAATATATCTAGTCCGTGTTCGGGATCGGCTTTTTGTAATTGGTATCACACCTACTAGCATGCAGCTTTTATGTGAACTTGAAGAAGACGGTAAGAAAAAAGACTCTGCTAGAGCTGAGATAAAGGAAGGAAATTAGACGTGAAAACAAATCACTCCCAAATAATCAGTCTGTTAGCGGTTATTTTTATACTTTTGTCTCTACAAATACCAGCCTTGGCCGCTCCCGAGAATATTCCTATACCTTCGTTAAGAATCGATGTTGGACAGGCAGAGGGTCCGGAAGATGTGGCAGTTACCCTTCGGTTAGTACTGTTACTAACAATCTTGTCACTTGCGCCTTCGCTTTTGATTTTAACAACTGCTTTCACACGGATTGTAATTGTTTTGTCTCTTCTTAGAAATGCCATAGGTACACAGCAGGTACCACCAAATCAGGTGATTATAGGTTTAGCTTTATTTCTCACCTTTTTTGTTATGGCTCCTGTCTGGAATGATATAAACACTAATGCTATACAGCCGTATATGAACGAAGAAATCAGTTTTGATGTAGCCTCTCAGAGAGCATTAGACCCAATTCGAGATTATATGAAAAGCCAAACAAGAGAAACAGATTTAAAACTATTCCTTGAGATGTATGGACAATCTCAGGTGGAAACTATTGATGATATTCCAGATTTTGTACTTATGCCTGCCTACCTTATTAGTGAACTGAAAACAGCTTTTCAAATGGGATTCATTCTCTTTGTGCCTTTTATTGTGATCGACATGGTTGTAGCTAGCATACTCATGTCCATGGGCATGTTAATGCTACCTCCTGTGATGATATCTCTACCGTTTAAAATTTTGCTTTTTGTGATGGTAGATGGTTGGAGTCTTATCACTAGATCTTTGGTGCTTAGTTTCAGATAGGAGAATAGATTATGAGTGAAGCTTTGGTTATCGATATAGGACGTGATGCGGTGCTAACAGCACTTATGATATCAGCTCCTGCTCTAATTATTGGTATGGTAGTGGGTCTTGTAATAAGTATTTTTCAAGCAACTACACAGATCCAAGAACAGACGTTAACATTTGTTCCCAAAATTGTAGCAATATTGCTTTCTATAGTTATCTTTGGCCCTTGGATGCTCCAGGTTGCAAAGGCCTTTTCCGAAAGGCTGCTTTTGAACCTACACACCTTTATAAGTTAGGTGATATAAGTGTTAGAAGAATTAGCCCTTACCGGTTCGGCTATTTTGATTGCTATGGCGAGAGTTAGCGGCTTAATAATTGCAACGCCAATTTTTTCTAGTCCTAACCTTCCAGGTGTGTTTAAGATCGGCATTATACTTAGCCTTTCCTTTATTCTCTATCCCTTAACTAATATAAGTACTACTGTGCTTAGCATGTCTCTTCTAAGTTTTACAGGGCTTTTATTTAAGGAAATACTATCAGGTCTTGTCCTTGGTGCGCTTACATTTCTTTTCTTCAGTATCTTTCAGACTGCAGGTCAACTTATTGATGTTCCTATGGGTTTTGGTGTAGTGAATTTTCTTGACCCCAACATGGGTGGGCAAGTTCCTCTTATGGGCAGGTTCCACTTTACACTTACTGTTGTTATGTTTCTTATGCTTAATGGTCCAGCTAATGCTCTAATGATAATGT
>DUTE01000198.1 GCA_012842235.1 Bacillota bacterium | reverse complement strand
TTTCATTTTTGTCTGGGTGCTCATTAATCAGGTTTTGGCCTATTTATATAAAGAAGGTTTCTACGATCCTCAATCTGCGTCTACATTTACGCCGGCTCTATGCCACAGAATAGATCGCAATACAAGCGGTCTTATCATAGTTGCCAAAACCTATCCTGCACTGCAGACAATGACAGATATTATTCGACAAAAGCGACTACGAAAGTTTTATCTATGTCTAGTCGAAGGCAAGTTACTAAAGCCTCATACAATTGAATACAAGCTGAAAAAAGATGAAAAGAAAAATCAGGTTTATGTATCGCCAAAAGGTCAAAAGGCAATTACACGCTACTGGCCTATTGAACATTTAAATGGATATACACTTCTAGAAGTGGAGATAGTTACAGGAAGAACACATCAGATAAGAGTGCATATGGCTTCTATTGGCCATCCCTTAGTTGGGGATTTAAAGTATGGCAAAAAAGCAGATAATCAAAGGTTTTATAAAGAATATGGTCTCAAAAGACAGTTTTTGCATGCCCATAAACTGGTTCTTGATTCCAAAGATACTTATCTTGAATATTTAGATGGAAAGCAATTCATAAGTGATTTACCTTTAGATCTAAAGAAAACCCTTATAGAGCTAGAAAACAAAGAGAAGACTAATGTTTAGTTCCATAAACTTATATAGATAATTTTTTGGAGAAGAATAGTTACTTGAGAAACTTTTTCACCTTAGTTTACAAGCAAGTACTTAAATGTTACTCTAAAATGCACAGCATTTATTTGCAGTGTGTAACTAAAGGCACAATAAAATAATGTTTAACACCTACGAAAAAAGGATATGTGGTAGATATAAGAAGCAGTTTCTTAATGGAAAGGAGCAATATCGTTATGGAGAAATTTGGAGCAGTATTACATTCCCCTGAATATGAGGGCAAAGAAAAGCATGTCCCTGTTATTAAAGCACCAGCGACTGCTAAAGCCAATGAAGCTTTTGAAGTAACCGTAGTTGTTGGAGATGAGACTCCTCATCCAAACACTATTGCACATCACATAAAGTGGATTCAGGTCTTTGCTAAGCTTGAAAGTGGTATGGTAGTTCACGTAGGAACATTTGATTTGGGACCGACTTATGCTGAACCTCGAGTGACTTTTCCTGTGGTATTAAAAGAATCTGCAACTCTTTATGCACTTGAATACTGTAATATTCATGGTGTTTGGGAATATAGTTTAGATGTGAAAGTTGAATAGGTTAGGTAAAACTAAAAGTCCAAAGCCCGTCTTAAGCTTTAAGGCGGGCTTTTTTTAACTAAAAAACTATAAGGGGACTTTAACAAAACCAGAATATATCTCTTTAGCAGGGCCTTTCATAAAGATCTGCTTACTCGTTTGATCCCAGTGAACTGAAAGTTCACCACCCCTTAAAACAATAGTAACCTTACTGTCGACTTTGCCTCGAATATAAGCATAGACCAAAGCAGCACAGGCACCAGTACCACAAGCTAAAGTTTCTTTACTACCTCTTTCCCAAACTCTCATCATAACAGTTGTGTGATCTACTATATGTATAAAATCGATATTAGCTTTATCTGGGAAAAATTTATGTTTTTCAAGAAGTGGACCGATATCTTTAACAGGGAAAGAGTTAATGTCTTCAACCTCTGTTACAAAATGTGGGACTCCAGTATTAACAAAGATTCCTTCGAAACTTTGGCCATTTTCCAAAGTTAGCCTAATATTAGGCTCGGCTCTATTTAGGCCATTTGTTTCGTGGCTTTGAGGGAAAATTTTAGGGATACCCATATTAACTTCGACTAGATCAACACATTCATCCTTAAGAATTAAAGATACATCTCTTATGCCTGCTAAAGTTTCAACTCTAAGTGGATTCTTTTTGCAGATATTGTGTTCGTATACATATTTTGCTAAGCAACGGATTCCATTACCACACATCTGCCCTTCGGAACCATCGGCATTAAAAATTCTCATACCACAATCAGCAACTTGTGAAGGTGTAATTAAGATTAGACCGTCTGAGCCTATAGAAAATCTTCTCTGGCTTAATAAACCGGCGATAGCTGGCCAATTAGTATTTGGTGGAAATCTGTTAGATATTGTATCTACATAGATATAGTCATTACCAAGTCCATGCATTTTAGTAAACTGTAGCATTAAAACACCTCCTTAGCTGTATAGCCAACAAAATAATCTAGTAAAGTTCTGTTTTGATTACAGACTACCAGAAGAGAATATGATGATCAAGAGTATAGAAGGCAAAAAAAGTTAAGTAAAGGCACACTGCCTTTCATTAAAAAAATAATTGGCGAAAAACACATGAAAAGAAAATAGCAACTGGAGTAAAAAAAACCTTGTGCAAAAAATAAGCAAAATTTGGAAAATAGTGGGTTGCGCTAGAAGATTCTATAGGATATAGTTCTTGTATGGAATTTACCGTCAAAAGCAAGGAAATAGTATTATGTTACATATTAGCAGAATTAAGTTTCACAAGTATAAGGAGGAGAAAGTTTTGAGTAATATTAAAGTGCTGAATACAAATATAGATGAAAAAGGAGAATTATTAGACGAGAAAATACTAAAGAAGAGAGCAATCATTTATTTAGCATTCGTTTATGGTTTTATTTTAATCAGCTTGATATTGTCAATTATTTCGCCAAACCCATTTGATAAAGGAACAAATTCGATTAAACCAGCCTATTCCCTGTGGTTTTCGTTTTTTAGTTTTTTCCCACTTCTCTCTAATTTTCTTACTAGAATAATTACTAAAGATAAATCACCATGGATGATAAAACCAAATTTTCGTAAAAATTGGAGAACATACTTAATAGCAGGATTTTTACCTGGTGCTTTAATATTTTTAGGGGCAGTGCTATATTTTTTGATATTTCCAAACCACTTAGACTTGAGTGCTGTGAAACTAATAGAAACATATGGTAGGTTTGGTCTTCCATCAAATCTACCTCATACAGTTGATTCGATAATTAAAATTGGCTTTGTGGGGGTCTTAATCTCACCATTCATTATACCTGTGACTATCTTTGCTTTTGGTGAAGAAATAGGATGGCGTGGTTATTTACTACCAATTTTGATGAAACTTATGAACAAAGAAAAAGCAATTTTGTTAAATGGTGTACTTTGGGGATTAGGGCATACTCCACTTATATATTATGGATTTAATTATGGTTTAGATTATTGGGGTGCTCCTTATACTGGAATTGTAGCCATGACTTTGGTATGTGTTGCTTTAGGTATATGGTTGTCTTATGTAACCATTAAGTCAAATAGTGTAATTCCTGCAAGTATCCTACATGGTTCAATCAATGTAATAGGGGAGT
>DUTE01000197.1 GCA_012842235.1 Bacillota bacterium | reverse complement strand
TTCATTGCCGTTTTCTCAAATTCTATTATGCCAAAAACAGGCAAGTTTATTTCCTTCGAGGTAAATTTCTTCAACATCTAAAGACGAATTAAGTTTTAATAAATCAGCTCGCATGCCTTTAGCAATTCTACCTCTATCATTAAAGCCCATAGCTTTAGCTGGATTAATAGTAGCACTTCTTACAACTGTTACGAGATCTAAGCCCCAACTTACCATGTTTTTCACAGCTTCGTCCATTGTCAGAGAACTCCCGGCTATGGTAGTACCATTTGTCAAAGTTATTTTTCTACCTTTAACCATCCGTCTGCCATATTTGCCATCTGGCATTCCATTTAAGCTTACCGAATCTGTAATAGCTAACACTTTGTCGTGTGGCTTTATCTTAAATAAAAGTTTAACAATATCAGGATGAATATGAATTCCGTCGCAAATGATCTCTGTATATAGATCATCATATAAAAGAGCACCACCAACAACACCTGGTTCTCTATGATGCATAGGAGGCATGCCGTTAAATGTATGGCAGACACATTTTGTACCCCAAAGGATCGCTTCATAAAGGGTTTCAATAGAAGCCGTTGTGTGTCCCGCAGATACCACAACACCATAATCGTCTGCGATATTGATAAGATCTTTTGCATCTTTTAATTCTGGTGCAATAGCCATATAAGTAATCTGCGAGCTAAATTTCTCTAAAAAAGTTGTTAATAGTTCTTTATTTGGCTCTCTTATAAATGCGGGATCTATCGCCCCTGGTCTCTTTGGGCTAATAAAGGGACCTTCTAAAAAGATACCAGCTACATTCGAAGGTAGTTTTTTTAGAGGTAAATGTTTTCCTATCTCCTCTAAACCTCCTTCAAGACCCATGAGCATTGAAGTTGTACCATGATTGAGGTGAAACTCAGCTGCTCTGTGGCAAGCATCTGGATCTGAAAGATCAAACCCTGCCCCTCCACCACCATGCACGTGCACATCAATATATCCAGGGACTAAATAAGCACCACTAAAATCTTCACCTTCTAAAGAACATTCTCCTAGACCAACCTCTTCAATGACACCGTCTTTAATAACCACATAACCTTTTTCCAAACTCTCCGGTAATACCAAAGTACAGTTTTTTAATACTTTCATTTGTTTAGGCCTCCTTCCGGCAAAGTGCCGCAGCCCCTATCAAACCTGCTTTATTGCCAGCTTTTGCCAAGTTAAGTCTTAAACTATAGCCAAAATTCTCTTTTATCTTTTCTTCGATTTGAGAAATAAAATCGGGATTTTTCAGAGCAATCGTACCGCTTAGAAATATCTCCTTAAGCCCAAAAATGACAGCCAAGTTATGCATGCCAATAGATAGTGACTCAACTACTTCTTTGTAAATGGGGCTTTCTCTATCTTGTAGAGCAAGTTTTGGGCTGTCGCCATAGTTTTTAGCAATGCCCCAGCCTCCTGCATATGCTTCTAGACAACCTCTTTTACCGCAACTACACTCTCTTCCGTTGGGATAAATAGTGATATGTCCAACTTCGCCAGCTAGGCCAGTAACACCAGTAAAAATCCTACCCCTGATGACTATGCCCATACCGACACCTGTTCCTAAAGTAAGCAGGATCAAATCTTTTCTATTGCTAACCCAACTTTCGCCAAGAGCAGCACAGTTGGCATCGTTTTCTAGTTCAACTGGCACTTTAAGTCTTTCTTCCCAAGACTTAGGTGACCATTGTTTTACTTTGAGGTTACTTGCCTTTACCCATGTTTTTGTTGATCTATCAAGGGTTCCGGGGACACCAATACCAATAGCACTAAAACCACTTAACTCACTTATAATCTTTTCTATTGCTTCATCAATCGCTTGGTTATCAGTATTTTCAAGCTCCATATAAATCTCTTTCGTAATAACTCCGTTCTCATCAACTAAGCCAGCTGCAACCTTTGTTCCACCAATATCAATACCTAGATAGGTCACAGGGTATCACCCCCTAAAAAAATCATTATACTATAGTAACTTTCTCTATAATTTACAGTGATTCCTTTAACTTTAAAACAAAGAGAAAAACCCTACAAAGTGAACGTTTCTTCTGTTCTACTCTATAGGGTAAGCTTATAAAATCCTTTATTTATTTTAATTTTCTACTTCCAGGAACATCGATAGGTTTTCCTTCTTTACATAAAACACAGTTTTCAGGGCTATAACTATCTACTTGTACTTTCAGTAAGGGGTAATAAGGTATTCCTGGTTCAAAATCGCTACCCCGATCGACTAAAGAGCAAACAGCGATTACTTCACCACCATTTTTCTCAACAAGATCTATAGTCTCTAATACAGAACCACCTGTAGTGACAACATCTTCAACAACTACAACTCTATGGTGTGGTTCAATTTCAAATGATCGTCTTAAGGTTAGTTGGCCTTCTTGCCTTTCAGCAAAAATAGCTTTCTTCCCCAACTGTTTTCCTAATTCATAACTTAGTATGATGCCACCTACAGCTGGTCCAATCACTAAATCACAAGGTAAATCCTGAAGCATATCAACCCATTTACTGACAAGTTTCTCTGTTGTAAGAGGATTTTCTAAAACTCTTGCACATTGAATATAGGTATCGCTGTGCCTGCCACTTGTTAGTTGAAAATGCCCAGTTAAAATGGCACCGACCTCTTCTAAGAGTCTTTTTGTTTCATTCATTATCTTTTATCTCCTCTAATATATCTTCTAATGCCTTAGCTGGATCTAGGGCTTTAGTAATTGGCCTACCAATAACTAGAAAATCACTGCCTTTTTCTATCGCCTCTTTTGGAGTAGCAATGCGTCGCTGATCACCTGCACTTGCACCTTTAGGTCTTACCCCAGGCACAACAGTAAGAAAATCTTTGCCACATCTTTTTTTAATCGCTTCAACTTCAAGTGTAGAAGTTACCACACCATCTAGCCCAGCTTCTTGACAGAGAAAAGCTCTTTTTGCTACTGCCTCTTCAATGTTGCCACTACCACCGATACTTTGCCAATTAGCCTCACTAATAGAAGTTAGCAAAGTAACCCCAATCAATTTTGGCGGTTTGTTCACTTTAAGAGTGGCTTCTTTTGCTGCCTCTAACATCTCTTTTCCACCTGCAGCATGAACATTAAGCATATTACAGCTATCAGCTACTTGAGAAACCGCGGCAGCAACTGTTCTTGGTATATCATGAAATTTAAGATCTAAAAAAACGTTATATCCACAATCTCTAATCTTTTTGACAAAATCGAGTCCTTCTTTAAGAAACAATTCTAGACCGATCTTTACGCCTATACCTTTAGGCAGTTTGTTAAGTAAAGCTTCTGCCTGCTCTTTGTTGGGAAAATCTAACGCAACATAGATACGTTCAATCATTAGACACTCCTCCTTGCAAGACCAATTATCTGCTCCAATGTTGTATTCTTTTCAATCAAATACCTTTCAAGTTCTTTAGGAAGTCTTTCAAGAAGTAAAGGATCTCTAAACAATGCAGAACCTATCTGTACTGCAGAAGCTCCAGCCATAAAAAATTCTAACGCATCATTTAGGGAGGTTATGCCACCTACACCAACAATAGGAATATTAACTTCTGAAGCAACTTGATAGACCATTCTTACAGCAATCGGTTTTATTGCTGGTCCAGAAAGACCTCCTGTGAGATTTCCTAAAAGTGGCTTTCCTGTCTCTATATCAATTACCATGCCTGTAAGTGTATTTATTAATGTTAAGGCATCTGCTCCAGCAGCCTCTACTGCTTTAGCAATTTCTACAATATCTGTAACATTAGGGGATAATTTTACCCATAGCGGTAATTCTGTTACTTTTCTTATTGAACTTATAATTTCATAAGCTTTCTCTGGTGATGTACCAAAAGCAATGCCACCTTCAGCTACATTTGGACAAGAAATATTAATCTCTAAGGCCGAAACGCTTGTATCATTTAATCTTCTTGCCACTTCAACATACTCTTCTAGTGTTTTCCCAACAATATTTACAACAACACTAAGATCTTTTTGTAGTAAAAATGGAAGATGGTTTTCTAAGAAATAGTCAAGACCTGGGTTTTCCAGACCAATCGCATTTAACATTCCCGATGGTGTCTCCGCCACCCTAACTCCTTTATTACCAAGCCAAGGGTCTAAACTCACCCCTTTGACAACTATCGCTCCTAATGTTTGAAGATCCATGATTTGAGCAAATTCTCTACCGTAACCAAAACAACCAGACGCACTCATAAATGGGTTTTTAAGTTTAGCACCACCTATATCTATCATTTCGTTCACTTCTCCCATCTTACAGAACCTATGGGAAAGACGGGTCCATCATAACAAACTCTTTTCCTAACATCTTTATCTCCATTATTTACAGTAATATTACATCCTAGACAGACCCCAACTCCACAGGCCATTCTTTTTTCTAACGAATAGTAACCTTCTAACTTTTCTCTCTCAAGACTCTTAAAAAGTGCCTCTGGTCCACAAGCATAAAATAGCGAATCTCTGTCATCAATTAGATCTGTTACTAATCCTTTATGACCAAGACTACCATCTATTGTTGCTATAGACAGATCGGAAACAACTGCAAACTCATCTAGTAATATGGCACTTTCCTTGTTATTAAACCCCAATAAGGTTTTTATCTTAATACCTTTTAAATACATACTCTTGGCTAGCCCCAATAATGGTGGTACACCTATTCCACCGCCAATTAAAGTTGCTTCTGGTCCTTTTTGGGGGAAACCATGGCCTAGAGGACCTAAAACTTTTAATCTAT
>DUTE01000196.1 GCA_012842235.1 Bacillota bacterium | reverse complement strand
TTGATTTCAATAACAAGGATTACTTTGTCTTTAATCTCTTCGAGAACTTCTCGGAGAAATGGCATTTTTTCGCCAGCAAACTTGTTGCCAAATTTATCTGGATAACCTGCATCTAATGAACGCAGATACTCTGTTGTGCTATATTGCACATTTCCTTTGCCATTTGTGCAACGATTAACTGTAGGATCGTGACTTAAGATAATATCGCCATCAAGAGTGGAGTATACATCAATTTCTACACCATCTGCACCTGCCAAAATAGCAGATCTTACAGCAGCTAAAGTGTTTTCAGGAGCCTCTGAAGAGTTACCTCTATGAGCAACAATAAAAGGTACTGCTGGGAATTGAAGAGCTCTTTGACGGCCAAAATGCCATTCGGCTTGGGTTTCAAGTGCCATCATTTCCTCTTTCGGGTATTCTTTTACAACGATGTTTTCGAATTTTACAGTTGCACCATTAGTGTGAATCCCTAAATAGCCATTAGCGACTTTCAATGGAAATTTTGAGGCAATTAAAAGTTCATCGTCTAAGTAGGCAAAGAGATAGTCTTTAGATGACAAAAGTTTTACTTTATGCTTTTGACCAATTTCTAAAAACTCTGTACCTGCAAACCTCATTTGGTTTTGCCATCTGTCATCTTCTAAAAAGGTAAGCTCAATACCGTTTCTTAATGAAGATTTTTGTTTAATCCGCAACATATGAGAGATTGTTTTGTCATCATTTGAACGGTAAGAGATACCAAACCAGCGACTGTAGTTAACAACATCAAGAAATGTTACATCAGCTTCAAAGTAGAAACTATCAAATGGTGTGTTAAAATAAGCTGAAGAAAAATCCACATCATCAGAGATATGCCCAATTACGGCGTTACCTTCTTTTGTCCAGACTCCATTGGTAAATATTAGTTCAGGAGAACTTGCAATACTAGTTAAACTAAATATTGAAATGAGAGCAAAAAATAAAACCAATTTACTTAATGACTTGTGTGACAAATCCAAGACCCCTTTCGTATAACTTACTTTCATGAAATAGTTTTCTTGACAGGGAGGAAATTTCCTGCTGTCTTTAAGAAATAAGTAAAACAAAAAGGTTTGCGAAAAATCATAAATAATGAAACTCTGGAAAAGATTTTTCCGTCTGAGATACAAGTTGAAATCATCATGCGAAGGTATAATTGAATTCGAGGTCGAATTAATAATATAAAGATTGTACGAAAGGAGACACACTATGTCTAAAACACCTAGCATTGCTATATTAGTGACCCTTCTTGTCTTATCTATAGTCGCTAATGTAGTCTTAGGTTATCTATTATGGGATGCAAAGCAGCCAGAGGTTTTGGCTACTGTAAACAAAGAAAAGATTACAAAAGACACATTAGCTGATAGGTTTCTTGCTAGAAATAGAACGGAACAACTAAACGCAATTATTGAGGAGATACTCATTGAGCAGGAAGCCAAACGTTTAGGGATTACTGTAAAAGAAGATGAGATTAGCAAAAGAATTCAAGAATTAAAAGAAGCTCTTGGTGGAGAAGAA
>DUTE01000195.1 GCA_012842235.1 Bacillota bacterium | reverse complement strand
ATTCCTGTTAACACACTAAGAAGTGCCATTCGCCAGAGTTGCCAAAGTTGTTATTTAGGCGCAAATAGCCGACTCTTTTACCATTTATTTCTATAGGGTTATTTTCTTCAGCCCCTTTTACAGTAATACGTAAGATAGCCCTTTCGATTTGTCCAGGTGGTATTGGTAGATTAAAGGTTGTTTGGTATTTAGTTCCTTCTGTTGGTAACTGAAACTGTGAATTAGCAATACCAGAATACAGATCGTCGCCAAGATGATGAAGTTTAGGATCAATTAAAATATAGTTACTTGTTACAGGAGATAGTTGAAATGTATATCTTTCTTGACCTAAGCTACTTGAGTAGTAGACGCGATGATCTGGTACATACCCTTCTTTTTCTACTTGAAGCACAATCATTTTAGGTAGTTCACCTAAAGGTAAGCTTAGCCTAAAAAAACCTTGAACATCACTGTAGGTTTCGTATATTTTGGTACCTACAGAAATATATATTTTTCCATTTCGAAGAGGTTGACCAGATGTTGTATAGACAGTTCCCTCTACATATCGATTACCTAACACCGGTGCAGGAGAAGGAGTGTAAGACCCTGTTTGAGTAGGATCAGTAAGGTCTATTGCCGCTAAAGCCAGACTAGAGATTATTAAAACTATCAATATCGGGAAAAAAAAGTTTTTTGTTTTCACAATCATCCCTCCAAGCATACTTCTAAGACCACGAATATAAGTTAAGGTTACTCTTTCTACTTCTAAGTTATGAATATTTTGACAAAAAGTCAAACTGGCAGAGAATAATCTGCCAGTTTGAGAAAGATACTTCCTAAAACAGAGCAATAAGCTAATATAGGGGGGCCTATAAATGATTTAGGAAGTAAGTATTAAAGGTATAGATGTTAAATAAAAACATTGTTATATAACAGAATGATTCGCCGATTTACTCTAAAATCCTTTTTTAAAAAGTGAAGAATAATAGATATGAGCATAATAAAGCAGGTAAAAAAAGTTTTTTGAGGAATTATATACATGCGGGCAATAAGGTAATAGATTATGTAGGTAGGAGGGTTAACAAAGATGAAAAGATTTTTTTGTTCAATGCTAATTCTTTTGATGCTAGTTTCGGGAGTAGCTTTGGCTAAGAAACCTTTAGCTTTAGTGCAGTCTTTCAAAACAATGGACAAACCAGTTAATTATCCCAACTATCCTTCTGATTTTGAGTATTTAAAAAATTGGCTTTCTGAATTTGCTACATTTGATATAATTACTGATCTAGATGTTGAGGATGGAGCTTTGAAAAATTACGAGGCAGCAATCCTTCCCGACAATGCTGTTATGGGTGAAGATGAAATAGATGCCTACTTTGATTTTGTAGATCGTGGTGGGAAACTGTTTGCATGTTTTTCAGCTTCTTTAAGAAAAGAAGATGGTTCACTTACTTCTTTTCAATTAGCTGATCTCTTTGGGGTGACTTGGGAAAGATGGACAAACGAAAAGGACAAACATAAATACATCTTATTTGAATCACACAAAATATTTAAGGATCTTCCCAAAGATGGTATTGATAATATTAGCAGTAGTACTCAACTTGTCACACTCAACCAAGGTGAAGAACTTGCAACTTGGACTAATGCAGATAAGTATACTCCTAGCCAAGCAGATGAGAAAAATGCTTGTATTATAGAAAATGAAGGGTGTATCTATGTAACTTTTCCAATTAGTACACCCCTTTATTTAGATGATCCTAATTTTGGTAAGCTTTTTATCAATATTGTTGAATATCTCTCTCCTAATGCTATGAAGTAGAGCATTAATTTACAAAAAACACAAAATCTCTGGTTTTACACCAGAGATTTTGTGGTATCATTATAAATGATATAGTAATTATTCCTAGGAGGGATTTATTATGAAGGAATTAAAGGGTAGCAAGACTGAGCAGAATTTACTTGCCGCATTTGCAGGTGAGTCCCAAGCTCGAACAAAGTATACAATTTATGCCAGCAAAGCAAAAAAGGAAGGTTATGAACAGATTGCTGGTATATTTGATGAAACGTCTAGAAATGAATTAGAACATGCCAAAAGAATCTTTAACTTTCTTGGTCTTGTAGGAAATACTGAAGAGAATCTTCGAGATGCTGCAGCCGGTGAAAATTATGAGTGGACTACCATGTATAAGGAGTTTGAGAAGGTAGCTAGAGAAGAGGGCTTCGAGCAGATTGCTGAGTTCTTCAAAGAAGTGGCTGAAGTAGAAGAACAACATGAGCTGCGTTATCTTAAACTTGCTGAAAATGTAAAAGATGGAAAAGTTTTCAAAAGAGACGAGCCTGCACGCTGGCTCTGTCGCAATTGTGGTTATGTGCATGAAGGACTAGAACCTCCAAAGGTGTGTCCTGCATGTGCCCACCCACAAAGCTATTTTGAGATTAAAGCTGAAAACTATTAAACACTTATAAAACAAAAGGCTGTGCCGTAGGGTGCAGCCTTTTTTGATTCTAGCAGGATGAATAGGGGTAAATAAAGAATTTATGCTAGTGAGGTGAACCACGATGAACGCTAGCACTCAAACAGTGTTTGCCATAGATATCGGCACACGTAAAGTTTGTGGATTAATAGTTGAATACCAAGACGATCTACCTAAATTGAAACACTATGTACTCAAAGAACACCAAGAAAGGACTATGGAAGATGGCCAGATCCATGATGTGCCAAAGGTTGCTCAATTAGTTCAAACTATAAAAGAGGAACTAGAAGAAGCTTGTGGGCAAGAATTAAAAGCAGCCTCAGTAGCAGCGGCTGGTCGTTCTTTAAAAACAGTTCACGGTTCGTCGCGTTTAGAACTTCTACCGGGAGAAGTTTTGAGCGAAGACAGAGTACGGGCTTTAGAATTGGCTGCTGTTAATGAAGCCTTAAAAGCTATTGCAAGTAGAGAAAAGCAAACAAGTGATTCTTTTTTCTGTGTTGGCTATAGCACTATAGGTTATACCCTAGATCAGGTTGCCATAGGTAATTTGGTTGGTCAAAAAGGACGTTTTGCTGGGGTAGAAGTTATAGCTACATTTCTTCCACGCATGGTAGTAGACAGTTTAACTGCTGTTTTGCAAAGGGCTCAATTAGAGTTTGCTAGCATGACACTTGAACCTATAGCTGCTTCTCATGTTGCTATACCTAAGGATATGCGAAGGCTCAACCTAGCTTTGGTAGATATAGGTGCGGGCACATCAGATATTGCCATAACAGCAGATGGAGCAGTTATAGCTTACGGGATGGTACCTAAAGCTGGTGATGAGATAACTGACCATCTTTGCGAGAGCCTATTAGTTGATTTTTTAACTGGAGAAGAACTTAAAAGAAATTTTTCCTTAGATGAGAGTGAGTTCATCTATACTGATATTCTTGGGCAAGAACAGATTATTTCTAAAGAGGATCTTGCTGAACTTATAAAGGAAGCAACAAACGAATTAGCAAGCTCTATTGCCTCAGAGATATTAAGACTTAATACAGTACTCCCTCAAGCAGTAATATTAGTCGGCGGAGGTTCATTGACACCGTTTATTGCCGAAAGTTTAGCAGATGCTCTAGAGATCGATTTAAGAAGAATTGGTAGAAGAGGTAAGGAAGTCCTAAAAAAACTAGGCATCGAAGAAGATACTAATGAAGGACCAATATTTGTTACTCCTATTGGTATAGCTTTATCTTCGCATGAAGGTATGGTTTTAGAGTTTCATAATGTCTACTTAAACGGAAACATGCTTAGTCTTCTTGGCGAAAGGCTAACTGTAGGAGATGCACTAATAAATGGAGGATTTAGTACAGTAGATATCTATGGTGCAGTGGGTTGTCCTCTAACAGTATACTTTAATAAAGAACCCCTAATAATTCCTGGTCAAAGAGGACAAAAAGCGAAAATTCTTTTAAACGGAGAAGTAGCTTCTCTAGATAGACAGGTCAAAGAAGGTGACAAAATAGAGATAGAGCCAGCTAAAGTTGGCCCTCCTGGGAAAGCTCTTCTAAAAGATATTCTTGATGATTCTAATTTTTGCCAAAAGGCGATTGTCTGGCAAGGAGAAAAGATATTGCTTTCTCAAGAGATACTTGTCAATGGGAAAAAAGAGTCTCTAGATTACGAGCTTAAAGAAGGGGATATCATTGAGATTGTTCCTGTAAAAACTGTCAAAGATGCTCTGAGAATTCTAGAGATACAAGGACAATTTAGTTTTAGCCAGATAGAAAAGGCTAAAAATAATTATTATTATCTTAATGAACAAAAGATTGATTTAGGAAACACTATTTCTTTACGCCTTAATGGTAAAGAAATAGATCTTGATACACCAATTAATTCAGGTGATGGGTTATCGATTATTAGTAACCAAGCTTTTCCTCGTCTTTATGAACTTGTCCCTGAAAGTTCTAACATAACTATACAGGCCTCTATAGGAGGTCAAAAATATCTTCTACCATTTGCGATTGACTATGAAGTAAGTGTTAATGGTAATAAGGAAATACCAGGGTACCGTGTTAAAAACCAGGATAGAGTTAAAATTGTACCCAAGAAACAACCAATTGTAGCAGATGTTTTAGCATTACTTAAAGACGAGCTAGCTAAGCTTAGATTTACTGACCTAAACCTTACGGTAAATGGTGTAGAAGCTCAATTTACCACAATTCTAAAGGATAATGATCATGTGGTTGTTGAGGGATGGAGATAAAAAACTAATAAGTGAGGTTTTATAATGTTGGAAATAAACGATCCTCGGGAACTAGCAGGGTATATCGATCATACTTTGCTAAAATCAGATGTTACTAAAGAAGATATTGAAAGATTGTGTCAAGAAGCAAATTCCTATGGTTTTGTTTCGGTTTGTGTAAACCCATTTTGGGTGCCTGTAGCAAGAGAGCATACACGGAGTCGAGTCTGTGCAGTAGTTGGCTTTCCTCTTGGGGCAGCACCCTTAGAGTTAAAGATTAAGGAAGCAGCTTATTGTGTCAGAGAAGGTGCTGACGAGATTGATATGGTTATGAACATCTCTTACGTCAAAGACAATAACTTTGAGGCGCTAAAAAAAGAAATAGAAGAGGTTGTTCAAGCAAGTTCACCAGCAAAAGTTAAAGTTATTCTAGAAACAGCTCTTTTAACCGATGAAGAAAAAGTAAAGGCTGCACAAATTGCTGTTTCCGCTGGGGCTGAATTTGTTAAGACGTCAACTGGTTTTTTCGGTGGCGCAACAAAAGAGGATGTAGAGCTTTTGAAAAAAACGGTAGGTGATGATTGCCTAATCAAAGCCTCTGGTGGTATACGTACAAAAAAACAAGCTCTTGAATTTATAAGCCTAGGTGCTAGTCGTATCGGCACTAGTTCAGGGGTGAAGATAGTATGTCCCGAAGAGCAGTAGATCTCATTGCTAAAAAAAAAGAGGGCCTCTCTCTTCAAAAAGAAGAGATTGAGTTTTTGGTAAACAGTTATGTTAAAGGCCAAATACCAGACTATCAAATGGCAGCTTTTTTAATGGCAGTCTATTTTAGAGGTCTAAACCCAGAAGAAACAGCAAACCTGACTATGAGTATGGCTTATTCAGGCGAAACCTTTGATCTTAGCGAATTCGGTTTTATCCTCGATAAACACAGTACAGGTGGGGTAGGAGATACTACTACCCTAGTTGTACTTCCTTTAGTCGCAGCTTGTGGAGGTAAAATCGCTAAGCTTTCAGGTAGAGGTTTAGGGCATACTGGAGGTACTATTGATAAATTAGAGTCGATTTCTGGCTTTAATACAGAACTGTCAGAGACACAGTTTTTTAAGCAAGTAAAAGAGCTAGGAGTGGTAGTAGCAGGTCAAACAAAAAACTTAGTTCCTGCTGATAAGCTTCTTTATGCCCTAAGAGATGTGACTGCAACCGTAGATAGCCTACCACTAATTGCCGCAAGTATTATGTCGAAAAAAATCGCCGGTGGAGCAGATGGCATTGTCTTAGATGTAAAGGTTGGCCGTGGTGCTTTTATGAAGGATATAGAGTCTGCTAGGGATTTAGCTAGACTTATGGTAAAAATGGGCAATCATGTTGGCCGCAAGGTAACTGCAGTTATAAGTGATATGGAAACTCCCCTCTCTTTGGCTAGTGGCAATAAGCTCGAGGTGCTTGAAGCACTAGAGGTACTTAAAGGCAAAGGTAGCAAAAGATTAAGAGAACTTTCCTTAGTTTTGGCTCAAGAAATGCTCTATCTTGCAGAGATTGACGCTCCCTTAGAAAAGGTACTTCAGGAAAAAGAAGCCTATAAAGTCTTTGAAGAGCTAGTTTCTTATCAAGGAGGAGATCTATCTCAGTTAAAGCTTGAAGCTGCTTATCAAAAAGATATCTTAGCCTTAGAGAGTGGCTATTTTGTTGATGCAGATGCTTTACAGATAGGTGAGATCGTCTGTGAGCTTGGGGCTGGTAGAAAGGTAAAAGAAGATAGTATTGATCCTGATGTAGGCGTCTATTTGCACCGTGAAATAGGTGATAAGATTCAAAAAGGGGAGCCACTTGCAACTGTCTATGCCAATGATAAAGATTTACTCAATAATGCCATAGAGAGGTTACAACAAGTATTGATTATCGGGGATAAGCCTTCTTTAAGACCGGTTGTCTATGAAATCATACGAGATGAGGATCTTTTATGACCTGGATGATCTGGCTTTTAACCTTTTTTCTTTCTTTTATGCCAAAGATAGACGCAGAGGTTATAGAACTTGCAGGTGAAAGGTATATGATTGCCTCTGCGTTTTCTGATGATATTCTCGATGCAAGATATAGGGAAAATTTAGTTTCAGAGCTAAAAAAAGCTAACTTTAAAGGTGTCGTTCTTAAAGACTACGAGTTAGAAGACCACTACTCTAGGCTTAAACAGCTAGATCCTTTCAACGAACTTTCTTTAGAAGGTTTAGAAGAAATTGGCGAAAAAATACTACTTGGTTTTACAGACTACCTTATTCAAGAAGGCTTTGATGTTGGCCTTTATGGTAAACAAAGGCTAGATCTTGTGGAGCGAGGTTTAGTTCCTTTTGTCTATTATAATGACAGAATATATTATGGAGAAAACCTTTATTACCAGCTTCCATTAGCTGCTCTACCTCATCAAGACTGGTATCAAGCTTTTATCAACCAAAAAGAACTACTAATTATTACTTCAAAAGCTCTAGAGTCTAGCTCACCATTTCATAAACTTTCATATATTAGTCTTGAGAGTATGCAAGATGATGATTCTATTGACGATATTGAGGCTTTTCGAGCTAGCCTTTCTAAAGCCAATCTCTCTGGTTCAGATCTTGATGCAGGATGGATGAGATTAGAAGAGATAGCAATACGTTTGGAACGTCAAAAACGTAACAATATGTATACTGGTATACTTAAAAAACAGCCTTAAATGTTCTAGTGATTATGTTAGAATAGGTAAAAGAGTTAAAACAACTTTCTATTTTTGGATATTTATTCATCCTGGAGGTCTGGAGGTGTCTAAATGGCTGAGCAACTTACACCTATGGAGATGGCTCAAAGCCAACTAAAAGCTGCAGCAGAAAAGCTTGATCTTGATAAAGGTGTTTTAGAGATGTTACTTGAACCACAAAGAGTGGTTATTGTTAGAATACCAGTTAAGATGGACAATGGAACAACAAGAGTCTTTACAGGTTACAGATCTCAGCACAGTGATGCTATTGGTCCTGCTAAAGGAGGAGTTCGTTTTCATCCAGATGTGTCCTTAGATGAGGTGATGGCCTTATCTTTTTGGATGACATTTAAGTGTGGTGTAGTAGGACTTCCTTATGGTGGTGGCAAAGGTGGCGTTGCTGTAAACCCCAAAGAACTTTCGCAAGCTGAACTAGAGAGGTTAAGCAGAGGTTATGTCCGAGCTCTTTACGATGTATTAGGCTCGGAAAAAGACATACCTGCACCTGATGTCTACACTAACGCTCAGATTATGAGCTGGATGATGGATGAGTATTCTGTCATTCGCCGTTATACAGACTTTGGTATGATAACAGGTAAACCTATTGTTCTTGGTGGTTCAAAAGGCAGATCAGAGGCAACTGCAAGAGGCGTTGTAGTTACAACCCTTGAAGCAATCAAAAAAATGAATATGCATATCTCTGATGCTACAGTAGCTATTCAAGGTTTTGGTAACGCTGGTAGTGTTGCCGCAAACATTCTGTATAACCTAGGGGCTAAGATTGTGGCTATTAGTGACAGTAAAGGTGCTGTATATTCTGAAAACGGTCTTGATCCTAAAGCATTAGAGAAACATAAAGATGAAACCGGCTCTGTAGTTGGATTTTTAGGTGGCAGAGATATAGCAGGAGGCGAACTCTTAGAGCTACCTGTGGATATATTAATACCTGCGGCACTCGAAAAAGTTATTACAGAGGACAATGCCCCTTATATTAAAGCCAAAATTGTCGCAGAGGCAGCTAACGGACCAACAATGCCAAAAGCAGACGAGATCCTTAACAAAAATGGTGTTTTAGTAATCCCTGATATTCTCTGTAATGCCGGTGGAGTTACTGTGAGTTATTTCGAATGGGTACAAAACAATTACGGTTATTATTGGAGCGAAGACGAAGTTAACTCTCGACTCACCGAAAAGATGCAAGATGCCTTTTTTAGTGTTTGGCAAATGAGTACTGAGTATAATACTGACATGAGAACAGCTGCATATATGGTTGCAGTAAAAAGAATTAGTGAAGCTATTAAATTAAGAGGATGGGTTTAAGGAAAGAGACATTGTCTCTTTCCTTTTTTTGTTATTGGCATGCTCGTTGCCGATGAGTTGTAAGAAACCCTGAAAGAGAAGACATAGACACCTGAGATAGGAAAGCTCACTAATATTGATGAGCTCTAGATGAAGGCCTAAAGCGAGCAAAAAGCAAACCGCAGAAAGTTTATCAGGTAGGTAATTCTTCGAGATGAGGATACCTCTAAAAGTTGGATAACCTAAAACTTTAGATAAACGAATTTATGCTCAGGCAGCTAGGCGTAACTAGTGAAGTCATTTTCTAGTAATAGCAATCCTATTTATAAGCAGGGATAAAGGACGGATTGATCTTTTTAGATTAAAAGGTTTTTTGGAGATGTTTGGGTTTAGTGATTAAGTCTTATATCGGTGAAAAACTTTGTTAAAATAAAGGAAAAAATGCATATGTAAAGTAATACCTTTTTGGAAGTTATTTTTCCCTGGTAGTAAATTTTTTTAGGGAGGTAGCTCAATGAAAGAAAAAAAGATTATTTTACTATTATTTAGTGTAGTTTTACTTCTATCTACAGGAGTAATGGCTGAGGGTTGGCGCTCAAGAGTTTGGCCGGCAACACCGAAATTTATTCCTCCTTTGTCGGGGTGGATTATTACAATCGATCCTGGCCATGGAGGTACAGATTCAGGGGCCTATAATGCTACGCTTGATTTACGGGAAAAAGATATAAATCTACAGATTGGTTTAAAACTGAGAACATCATTGATAAAGCTTGGTGCACAGGTTGAAATGACACGGGAAACAGATGTCAGCATGGATATACCTGACAGACGAACTTTTTCAAACAATAAAGGTGCTCATAGACTTGTCTCATTGCATGTAAACGCAGCAAGCTCTACAGCTGCAGAAGGTATCGAGACATGGGTAGATACAGACAGTGATAATGTTTGGAAAGCATATGCATCATCTTTGCATAATAATGCTGTAGCTGCAGCCCAATCATATGACGCGACTATTAAAGATCGCGGTGTTAAATATTCGGGTAGTACACCTCCTTGGGGAGATGGCAGAAAAATTGGCGTTATTAGGTATGATTTACTCAGCCATCCTGCAGCACTACTAGAATTAAACTTTATTAGTAACGATAGAGAGGCTACACGTCTTGTTCGAAATGATTACCAACTAGCCTTAGCACAAGGTATTGCTCAAGGATTTAAGGAACATGCTAGGGTTTATCGGAAAGAGGATGGCTTGAGGAGATGAGATCAATAATTATAAAATAGATT
>DUTE01000194.1 GCA_012842235.1 Bacillota bacterium | reverse complement strand
GCAATTGTTCTCAATTAGCTGCCTCCTTTCGATTGTACCATTCGACTCTAAGTGTTTATTACCTGCTTGTGCGCTTCTTTTATAATCTCTTCAAGCTTCTTGGGAGACATCTTTTCTAACTTCTCTACACTATCTAAATTAAACTGACCTAAGAACTCTAAGTTACCACTTCCACCTAAAATAGGCGAGTAAGTTATGTTTTTTGTGTATAATCCTGCATCGTTTGCATCAATAATTATTTTTTGCAAAACCTCAAGATGCACACTGGAGTCTTTTATAACTCCTTTTTTACCAACTCTATTCGGTCCTGCTTCAAACTGTGGTTTAATTAACGCAACTACCTGGGCATGGGGTTTCATAAAAAGTGGTAAACGGCAGAAAAATTTCTCTAGAGAGATAAAAGAAACATCGATAGTAATAATATCAAATTGTCCTACGCTCTCTGGATCTAGATATTTTATGTTAGTTTCTTCAAGCGAGATAACCCTATTGTCTTCTCTTAAGCAATCTGCTAATTGATTTTTCCCTACATCCACAGATACTACTTCTTTTGCTCCTCTTTTAAGAAGACAATCGGTAAAGCCACCTGTGGAGGCACCGATATCTAAAGCTCTAGCACCTGTGACATCGAGCCCAAAAACATCTAAACCATGGGCAAGCTTAAAGCCTCCACGACTTACATACTCAAACTCTTCTTTAGCAATTTCAATCTTTTCTGTGCCTACCACAGAAAAGCTGGCTTTCGCCAGCTTACCATCGACTTTCACTCTGCCTTTGTCTATTGCTTCTTTAGCCTTGCTCCGACTAGCAAATAGGCCTTCTTCTACTAAAAAACGATCAAGTCTCACTTTACAGCCACCTCTGGTACAACACATAAAAGGCCTAAAAATTTCTTCACTTCAATAATAATGTCTTTGACATCGAGGCTGACTTCAGAATAAAGTTCATCTATAGTTCCCGCTCCAATAAAGGTATCCGGAAGACCAATAGTCTTTACCCTCTGAAGCAACCCTTTTTCACTTATTATTTCTAACACTGCAGAACCAAAGCCCCCACGTATAGTATTGTTTTCCAATGTCACAAGGGGGGTTTCTGTTGCTAATTCTTGGATAAGGCCTTCATCTAATGGTTTAATTGAACGCATATTCACTAGACCAACATCGATGCCTTCTTTTGCAAGTTCGTCCCTTACTATCTGTGCTTTGCCTACCATTATTCCTTCGGCAAGGATATTTAGATGTTTACCTTGAGCGATTATTTCGCCTTTACCAGGCTCAATATAATTACGTTTAGCACTTTTAGTCACAGTAGCTGCTTTGGGATAACGAATAGCTACAGGACACTCAAGTTTTAAGGCAGTATTAAGCATATCTGCTAATTCATCACCGTCTTTTGGTGAAAATACTACCATATTAGGGATTGATCTTAGATAAGAAAGATCGAACATACCATGATGTGTAGCACCATCTTGTCCTACTAGTCCTGCCCTATCTATCGCTAAAATAACAGGTAAATTATTAAGAGCCACATCGTGAATTATCTGATCATATGCTCTCTGCAAAAAAGTAGAATAGATTGCTACAATAGGTTTCATGCCCGCACTTGCTAAACCTGCAGCAAAAGTTACTGCATGTTGTTCAGCTATAGCAACATCATAAAATCGGTCAGGGAATTTTTCTGAAAACTCCTTTAGACCTGTACCATCTGCCATTGCAGCTGTTATTGCCACAATTCTTTCATCTTTTTGAGCTTCTTTACAGATAGCCTCGGAAAAAGAGTCTGTAAACGTAGATTCACTTTTGCCTTTTGCTTTACCAGTTTCAATATCAAAAGGTCCTACACCGTGAAAAACCGAGGGCTGTTTTTCTGCTGGTTTGTAACCTTTTCCTTTAGTTGTAACTGTATGGACTAGTACTGGTC
>DUTE01000193.1 GCA_012842235.1 Bacillota bacterium | reverse complement strand
TAGAAAGATGAGGATCACTCATTATGGCAATTTTAAGGGGAGAAAAGTCGCTATCTTTTTTCATCTCATTCGCTCCAATCCAAAGGAAATAATATTTCTTATCTATTATCTTAGTCTCTAGTTTTTTGTAGGCTCGTTTTTTAGGAAACGAGCCTATTTTGTTAAGTCTATCTTAGGGATTTTTAGCAAGCTTCAAGCGATGTTAGGTTAGTCGATGTTGTTTGCTTGAAAATAGCCACCATAAGTACAATAAGCATCTGCAGTTAATAGGACACAGGGCTTGAAGTCTTATTTGTCTTTTCGTTTTAAGACAGAGGCTTTTTTGATATCTAACCCTTTGTCTCTTAGTTTATCGATAGTCTCCCAAAGTTGATCTTTGTCTTTACTATAGTCTTCAAAAAGGTTTTTACTGACCATATTTGTAAGATTACTCAAGTAAACACCTATAAGCCTAAATGGTCCAGGATAAGGTTTAATTAAATCAAGTGCTGTTTGATAGATTTTATCGGTGTCTGCAGTTGCCTCTAAGAGAGTATGGCTTTTTTCAAAGGTAGAAAAGTCAGGATAGCGCATCTTAACAGTAATCGTGCGACAACTGCTTCCTTGTTTTCTTAGGCGTCTTGCAACTTTATCAGTAAGAAGCAGGAGCTTTTTTTTTACAGCTTCACCTTCAATATCAATAGGGAAAGTCTCTTCTGCCCCTAATGATTTAGTTTCTTCAGTGGTTTCTACAGCCCTGTTATCTATACCGCGACTTAGTTGATAGAGCTGATAACCTTGCTTTCCTAATTCTCGAACCAAGATATCAAGTGGGGTCTGTCTAAGGGTTGGTATATCTTTGATTCCCATTGAGAGAAGTTTTTTATGAGTTTGCTTGCCTACGCCCCACATCTTTTCTAAAGGAATACTATCTAAAAAAGGTGGGATATCTTCTACTATAGTTAGACCATCAGGTTTGTCTTTGTCAGAGGCTAGTTTAGCTAAGAATTTATTGGGGGCAATGCCAACAGATGCAGTTAGATTTAGTTTTTCTTTAATACGTCTTTTGACAGCTTGTCCCATAGAGGTGAAATCTTGATAAAAATGTTCACAACCAGTCATATCTAAAAAGGCTTCATCGATAGAGAGCTGTTCAACTAAAGGAGAAAATTCATCAAAGATTAATATTAACTCTTGGGATACTTTGACATATTTGTCCATATTTCCTTTTAAAAAGATTCCTTGGGGACAAAGCTTTTTTGCTTGAGCTATTGGCATAGCTGAGTGGACGCCAAATTTACGAGCTTCATAAGAGCACGTAGAGACAACGCCACGTGGTGAGTTAGGATCGCCTCCAATAATTACAGGTTTGCCAGCAAGTTGCGGATTATCTCTAATCTCTATAGCAGCAAAAAAAGCATCCATATCCACATGGAGAATTGTTTGCGGCATGTACTCACCTCCTATGAAAAAGAAAAGAGGGAAAAAATGCTGATTGTTACCTTAAAGTCAAATCGTGAAGCAAAGATTATAAATGGTTATCCTAACGTTTTTCGAGACGAGGTAAAGTCGGTTGAGGGAGATAAAGAAGAAGGTTGTATCTGCAATGTCTTTAGCGATGATTACCAGTTTCTTGGCAAAGGATTCTACTCTCATTCAGCGGTTGCTGTAAGAATGCTTACAAACCACGATGAAGAGATCAATGAAGAGTTTTTTACCAAAAGGTTAAAAATGGCTAAGAAACGAAGGGAAAAAATATTTAAGGATTCTTATCGCTTAATTCATGGTGAAGCTGATCTACTTCCTGGTGTTATTGCTGATAAGTATGGGGATTTTGTTGCGCTTCAAATTAGAAATAGAGGCATGGAAAATCGCAAGGACATGTTAGTAAATGCTATAGCTAAGGTTGTTAGACCCCGAGGAATATATGAAAGAAGCGATTTTCAAACTACTGTATCAGATATTCTCACAAAAAACGTAGGACTCCTTTATGGTGAGATGCCCCCAGATATACTTTTTGTTGAGGAGCATAGGTTAAAATATAAGGTAGATATTAAAAAAGGCCAAAAAACTGGTTTCTTTTTTGACCAAAGAGATTCACGGGCATTTGTAAGAAAAATAACTCCTCAAGATGCTCTAGCTTTAGATGCCTATTCATATACAGGAGGCTTTGCACTTAATATGAAAAAAGCCGGTGCAAAAAAGGTTATAGCCTTAGATAAAGACCGTGATGCCATAGAATTAGGCAGAATGAATGCAATGATTAATGGCTTAGATAATATTGAGTTTATTGAAACTAGATATGAAGACTATCTCTCTACTTATAAGGGGCCTCCTTTTGATATTATTGTTCTCGATCCACCTTCTATTATTAAAAGGAAAGAAGAACAAAAAAAGGGTCTAAGAATCTTTCAAGACATAATAGCACTTGCAAGAGTTCACCTTAAAGATGGAGGTATTCTTGGCCTTTGTAGCTGCGCCTATGCAATTGATCTTAATCTGTTGATCAACGCACTGAAAAGAGCTTATGACAAAAGTGGAAAAACCCTACAGGTCTTAGGTATAACATATCAATCACAAGATCATCCTTGGGTTTTATCGATCCCAGAAAGTCTCTATTTAAAATGTATATGGGTTAAAGTTAGTTAAAAAGGATCCCTAAATGAACTGAGACCTTGAGACCTAATATGTAGATAAGTAAAAATTTCTTTATATTAGGCTGCTAAAAGATGGTTTCTGTATTCTACAGGAGCCATCTTGTTTTTTGTCCATTGATAACGATAATTATTGTAGCAGCAAATAGTAGGGGCATTTTCAACTTCGATCACTCTTAAGTCAATTTTTCCCTTGTTTATTGAACCCCTTTTTCCATCTGTCTAAGCAGCGTTTAGGGTTTTTACGTCCAATAACTTCCAAATCAAAGCCTACTTCAACACATATTTGAGATGGAGACTTACCTTCTATCAAGTTCTGCTAAACAGCACGTATCTTAAATTCACTTTTATCAGTAATAGATTTCTCGCTAACCATTAAAACATTTGGATTTAGTGCTAATCCCGCTTGCGTCTCGGAGTTAAACGCCTCGTTTCTACCCAATCACCTTCCTTCTTACTTAAAGTGTAAATACCCTATCAAAAAAAACCCTTT
>DUTE01000192.1 GCA_012842235.1 Bacillota bacterium | reverse complement strand
AGTGACGTACTTTCTTATCAAGAGAGGCGGAGGGACTGGCCCGAAGAAGCCCAGCAACCGGCCGATGATAGAGGCAAGGGTGCTAATTCCAGCAGACACGTGTCTGAAAGATGAGGAAGGTGTGAAAGAAAATCTTTTCGCCTCTTCTTTGTCGAAGAGGTTTTTTTTATGGAGGTGACAGAAATGATTGACTTTGTAGATGTTACAAAGATTTATAAAGGTGAAAACGAAGTTGTTGCTTTAAAAGATATTAATTTAACCATTCCGCAAGGAGAGATCTTTGGCATCATTGGGCTTTCCGGAGCCGGTAAGTCAACATTAGTGCGTTGTATAAATCTTCTTGAAAAACCTGATAGAGGGGTAGTTAGGGTAAATGGAGTAGATATGACCTCTCTTAGTCCAAAAGAGTTAAGAGAAGAACGCAAGAAAATTGGTATGATCTTTCAACACTTTAATCTTTTGTCTTCAAGAACTGTATCAGAAAACATAGCTTTTCCTCTAGAACTAAGTGGTGTTTCTAAACAAGAAACAGACAAAAGAGTAGCAGAACTTTTAAATTTAGTTGCTCTAAGTGATAAGGCTAATGCCTATCCGTCCCAACTATCAGGGGGGCAGAAACAAAGAGTAGGTATTGCTAGAGCTCTAGCTAATAACCAGGAGATAATTCTTTGTGATGAGGCTACCTCTGCCCTTGATCCGCAAACAACAATGAGTATTCTTCGGCTACTAAAAAAGATAAACAAAGAGCGGGGAATAACAATCGTTATAATAACTCATGAGATGAATGTTATAAAAGAGATCTGTGATAGTGTCGCTGTTATTGAAGATGGTGAAATTATTGAAACAGGTCCTGTAACAGATGTACTCCTAAATCCTGTTACAGATACAGCCAAGACGTTCCTAAAAGGTGTAGTTAAAACAGAGGTTCCTAAAGAAGTAGAAGAACGTCTAAAAGCTCAAAACGGTGGAGAACTCATACAAGTTACTTTCTTAGGAGGTTCAACCGGAGAACCTCTTATAAATGAAATGGTTAGAAACTTTGATGTGGCTGTAAACATCCTTTATGGTAATATAGATCAGATTAAAGAGATTACCTTTGGCATGCTAGTTCTAAAAATAACAGGCCCCGAATGTGAAAAGGCTAAGGCCTTTTTAAAAGAAAAAGGGTTAAAGGTAAAGGTGATTGGCAATGCTTAACCCAATGATTTGGTTAATGGTAAAAGATGCACTACTTGAGACACTTTATATGGTAGCTATTTCTACATTTTTTGCTGTTCTTTTTGGCCTTCCTCTAGGGATTCTATTAGTTATTACATCACCAGGGAACATTAAACCTAAAGAGTGGCTTAACAAGTTATTGGGAACAATTGTAAACATCGGTCGCTCAATTCCTTTTATTATTTTAATGGTAGCTATTATTCCTTTTACAAGGCTTTTAGTGGGAACTTCAATTGGAACATCAGCAGCCATAGTACCACTTTCTATAGCGGCAATTCCATTTGTTGCTAGAGTAACAGAACAATCATTAAGAGAAGTAGACAATGGTGTAGTGGAAGCTGCTCAAGCAATGGGAGCTAATACATGGCAAATTATTTTTAAGGTTTTATTGCCTGAATCCTTATCATCGTTAATTAGAGGCTTTACTATTACTGCGGTAAATTTAATTGGTTATTCAGCAATGGCAGGAGCCATTGGTGGTGGTGGTTTAGGTGATTTAGCTATCCGCTATGGTTACCAACGGTTTCGGGGAGATGTAATGTTAGCAACAGTCATTGTGCTAGTTATTTTAGTTCAAGCTGTACAAAGCTTAGGCAATTTCATTGCCTTAAGATTTGATCATAAACTTAAATGAAGGGGGCATAAATTATGAAAAAAAAGTATCTGGTAGTTTTAACATTATTGTTGGTGGCTAGCCTATCTATGGCTGAAACACTAAAAATTGGTGCAACGCCTAGGCCACACGCAGAGATTTTGGAGCTAATTAAACCTATGGCAAAAGCTAAGGGAATAGAAATTGTCATTGTTGAATTTACAGATTATGTCCAGCCAAATATTGCTCTTGCAGATGGGGAACTTGATGCTAACTTTTTTCAACATAAACCCTATCTAGAAACATTTAGTAAAGATAGAAGACTTGCACTTTCATCCTTAGTTGCTGTTCATATAGAGCCGATGGGTGCCTACTCTAAGAAGATAAAAGATTTAAATGAACTAAAAAAAGGTGCTTCAGTAGGAATTCCTAACGACCCAACCAATGGTGGGCGCGCTCTTTTACTACTACAAGCAGGTGGTCTAATTGAACTTGATAAAAAAGCTGGAATCTTACCTACAACTTTAGATGTAGTAAAGAATCCTCTCAACCTAAAGTTTAGGGAGTTAGAAGCAGCAATGTTACCTAGGTCCTTGCAAGATCTAGATCTTGCTATAATCAATACCAATTATGCTCTTGAAGGTGGCCTTGTACCTACAAAGGATGCTCTAATAATGGAAGGTAGTGAATCTCCCTATGCAAACATTATTGCCGTAAGAACTAAAGATCTTGATAAGCCAGAATTTAAGATTCTTGCGGAGATTTTAACCTCAGAAGAAGTTAAAGAGTTTCTTGAAAAAGAGTATAAAGGATCAATAGTTGCAGCATTCTAAAAAAGAAGCGCCTTTGTGGCGTTTCTTTTTTACCGTTACAAGATTGCAGGATATAGATAATTTTTGCCTAATTCAGTAAGGAAGTCTTTCAAGGTGGTGGTAGTATTGAGCCAAGAACGCATAAACAAATTGCGTGATCTTATTAATTATCATAACTATCGCTATTATGTTTTAGATGATCCAGAGATCTCAGATGCACAATACGATAGTCTTTATAAAGAACTCGAGGCACTAGAGAAAAATCACCCTGAACTTATCACACCTGATTCTCCTACTCAGCGGGTTGGTGGTGCAGTACTTAGCGGTTTTGATACCGTAGTTCATAGTGTGCCTCTTTTAAGTTTAAGCAATATCTTTACCTTAGATGAGTTAAATGCTTTTGATCAAAGAGTGAAAGAAAGTGTAAAAGGCCAGGTTAAATATACTGCTGAGTTGAAAATTGATGGCCTTGCTATTTCATTAACATATAGGGATAGTGTACTTATAAGAGGTGCAACACGAGGCGATGGACAAATAGGCGAAGATATTACATCAAATCTTAGAACTATTCCTAGCATACCTTTAAGACTGAGGGAATTTGTTGAAGGCGATTTAGAAGTTCGCGGCGAGTGTTATATGGATAAAAATGCTTTTAGAGAACTAAACGAAATCCAAGTAGAAAAAGGAGCCAAACTTTTTGCCAATCCAAGAAACGCCGCTGCAGGTAGTTTACGTCAGTTAGATCCTAAGGTTACAGCGACGCGAAAACTTAATGTTTTTATGTATGCTTTAGGCTATTGTGATCAATCTGTCTCTGATAGTCACCATGAGGTACTACAATGGTTTTCCAAGCTAGGACTTAGAACCAACAACCAAAGTAGACGTTTTGATAGTATAGAGGAAGTAAAGGAATTCATTAATTACTGGCAAGACCATCGTGATGAACTTCCTTACGAAATAGATGGTATAGTTATTAAAGTAGACTCAAGATCAGTACAAGAACTGCTTGGAGCTACAGCAAAGTCTCCTCGCTGGGCGATAGCCTATAAATTTCCACCAACTCAAAAGACAACTAGAGTAACTGATATAATAGTACAGGTTGGAAGAACAGGAGCTGTTACCCCTCTTGCTCTATTAGAACCTATCTTTATTGCAGGTTCAACAGTATCAAGAGCAACACTTCATAACGAAGATAATATTAAAAATAAAGACATACAAATCGGTGATACTGTTGTTATTCAAAAAGCTGGGGATATTATACCTGAAGTTGTCCGTTCTTTACCTGAACTTAGGACAGGGGCTGAAAAAATCTTTGAAATGCCAAAGAGTTGCCCTGCTTGTAACTCACAACTTGTAAGAGAACAAGGTGAAGCAGCATGGCGATGTATTAGTAGAAGTTGTCCGGCTCAACTTAAAGAAGGTCTAGTCCATTTTGCATCTCGTGATGCATTGGATATAGAAGGTATGGGGCCTGCCGTAATAGAGCAATTAGTTGAGTCAGGATTAGTTAAAAATCCAGCTGATATCTTTAAGCTAAAAAAGGATGAACTTCTTAAATTAGAGCGTTTCGGAGAAAAGTCAGCAACTAATCTGTTGGCAAATATCAAAAAGGCAAAAAGCCAAAGTCTTTCACGGCTTTTAACTGCTTTAGGCATACGCCATGTTGGGGTACAGACCGCCCAAGTTTTAGCGCAACATTTTGGTTCTTTAGAAAAGCTTATGCAAGCAAGCCAAGATGAACTGGCTAATATTCCAGACATTGGCCCTACAATTGCAGAATCTATTTATGATTTCTTTAACAATGAGGAAAATAGATCTATAATAAAAGAGTTACAAGTTTTAGGTCTGAATTTTTATGAAGACAAACAAGTAATAGGTGAGGCACTCAAAGACAAAGTATTTGTAGTAACAGGTACTCTTACCTCTTTTTCACGCAAGGAGGCAAAAGAGGCGATAGTCTCTTTAGGGGGTAAAGTTACTGAGTCTGTGAGCAGAAACACCGACTATGTAGTTGCTGGACAAAAACCAGGCTCTAAACTAGATAGAGCAAGTGAGCTTGGTGTTACTATTTTAGACGAAGACCAATTTGTGGCAATATTGTCTGAAGGAGGTTATCAAAGATGAGTCTTATCGATAAAAAAACAGTTGAGCGTGTAGCAGATTTAGCGAGGCTTCATCTCACTGAAGAAGAAAAAGAAGATATGACTAAATCACTAAATGAGATTCTTGAATTTGAGCAAAAACTAGCTAACCTAGACACTGACGATGTAGAACCAACGATTCATGCTATCGAGCTAAAGAATGTTATGCGTAAAGACAAGGTAGAAGAGTCTCTTTCTATAAGAGATGTATTCTTAAATGCACCTGATGAGGCTGAAGGTTTTTTCAAAGTCCCACGTATTGTTGAATTAGACTAAGGAGGGTGGCTTAATTGGAGCTTATAAATAAGTCTGCGCTAGAGTTACGTGATCTTTTAGATAAAAGAGAAGTTTCTAGCCGAGAAATAGTTGAGGCGTACTTAGAGAGAATTGAGGCTGTTGAACCAAAAGTAAATAGCTTTGTTACACTTACTAAAGAACAAGCATTAAAAGACGCTGATAAAGCGGATAAGATGATAAAAGATAAGACAGCAACTAGTCTTACAGGTATACCTATTGCTATCAAAGATAATCTATGTACCTATCATGTGAAAACTACCTGTTGCTCAAAAATTATTAAGGATTTTTTGCCACCTTATGATGCAACTGTTATTACAAAAATAAAAGAAGCTGGTATGCCAATTTTAGGTAAAACCAATATGGATGAGTTTGCCATGGGTTCTTCTACAGAAACCTCTATCTTTGGTCCTTCTAAAAATCCATGGGATTTAGAAAGAGTACCTGGTGGTTCAAGTGGTGGTTCTGCAGCAGCAGTCGCAGCAATGGAGGCACCTTTGGCACTAGGCTCAGATACTGGTGGTTCTATTAGACAGCCTGCAGCATTAACGGGAATTGTTGGTATAAAACCAACTTATGGTCTTGTTTCCCGTTATGGTTTAATTGCTTTTGCTTCATCACTAGATCAGATTGGACCGTTTGCCAAGAATGTTTCTGATGCTGCTGCACTTTTAACATTATTGGCTGGTCATGATAGAAGAGATTCAACTTCGTTACCGCTAGAAAAAGTTGATTATCTCCAGAATTTAGGTCAAGATATAAAAGGTTTACGTGTGGGAGTTCCTGTAGAGTTTTTTGCTGAAGGAATTGATCCTGAAGTAGAGAGCAATGTGAAAAACTCAATCAAAGCTTTAGAAGAATTTGGTGCAGAGATTATAGAAATAAGTTTACCTCATTCTGAATATGCTTTGGCTGCTTATTATTTGGTGGCCACTGCCGAGGCTAGTTCTAATTTAGCTCGTTTTGATGGCGTTCGTTATGGTCATCGATCCAAAGAGGATAGAGATTCTGTAACAATGTTTAAACACACAAGAGCAGAGGGATTTGGTCCAGAGGTAAAGCGGAGAATTATATTGGGAACTTATGCATTAAGTTCAGGTTTCTATGATGCTTACTATTTAAAAGCTTTGAAAACAAGAACATTGATAAAACAAGATTTTGATGAAGCCTTTAAGAAAGTTGATGTGTTAATCACACCAACAACTCCTTCTCCTGCCTTTAAATTTGGCGAGAAGAATAAAGATCCTCTAGCTATGTATCTTTCAGATATATTTACTACCACTGCTAATTTAGCAGGTATACCTGCGATGTCTCTACCTGCAGGTCTTACCTCTGAGGGACTACCTGTAGGAGTACAGATATTTGCTCCGGCTTTGAAAGAAGATATAATGCTAAATACAGCCTATGCTTTAGAAAAAGCTATTGGCTCTATAGGCTTTCCAGCACTGGAGGTGTGATAAATGCCACTTGAAGACTATACTATAGTTATTGGGTTAGAAGTACATGCTGAGCTTATGACAGAGACGAAACTTTTTTGTGGTTGTAGTACATCGTTTGGCAGTGAAGCAAACAGCCAAGTCTGTCCTGTATGTTTAGGATTGCCTGGAACACTACCAGTGTTAAATGAAAAGGCAGTAGAATATGCTGTAAAAGCTGGTTTGGCTCTAAACTCCGATATCTCATTATTGAGCAAATTTGATCGCAAGAATTATTTTTATCCTGATCTTCCTAAAGCTTACCAAGTATCCCAATACGATCTTCCTATTTGTTTAGGAGGTCATGTGGATTTTATTGTAAATGGTGAAAAAAAGGTTATAGGTATAACTAGAGTTCATTTAGAAGAAGAAGCAGGTAAATCAGTTCACTCAGGAGCAACTATTACTGATAGTGAATTCTCTTTAGAAGATTATAACCGCTGTGGTATTCCCCTAATTGAGATAGTATCTGAGCCAGATTTGCGCTCACCTGAAGAGGCTCGCATCTATCTTGAAACTTTAAGGAATATTCTCCGTTATGCAGGAGTAAGTGACTGTAAGATGGAGGAAGGTTCTCTGCGCTGTGATGCCAATATCTCCTTAATGCCAAAAGGTGCAACTAAATTTGGTACAAGAACAGAGATAAAGAACATGAATTCTTTTAGATCTGTTCAAAGAGCTCTCGAGTATGAAGCAAAAAGACATGCAGAACTTTTAGATCGAGGAGAAAAAATCATTCAAGAGACACGCACCTGGGATGAAGCAAGTGGAGTAACTGAAGCGATGAGGAGTAAGGAAGAGGCACATGACTATCGTTACTTCCCAGAGCCAGATCTTGTGCCAATTGTTTTAACAAATGAGTTTGTTAACGATCTTAAGGACAATTTGCCAGAGATGCCGGTTGCTAAATACCACAGATATATTACTGAATATGGACTACCAGAGTATGATGCAGATTTGATTACAGCCAATAAGGATATGGCTGATTATTTCGAAGAAGTTATTAAACATTACAAAGACGCCAAAGTTGTTGCCAATTGGCTCATGGGCGAGTTTATGAGACTTGTTAACGAACAAGAAGTAGATATAACTGAAGTTAAAGTAAAACCAAAACACCTTGCTGAGATGTTTGCTTTACAGGATAAAGGTGTCATCTCTTCTAAAATTGCCAAGACTGTCTTTGAAGAGATGTTTAATACAGGAAAAGATCCAGCGACAATTGTTAAAGAAAAGGGTTTAGTACAGATTACTGATGCTTCAGAGATAGAAAAAATTGTTGAGGAAGTAATTAAGACAAACCCCGATCCAGTTGCTGAATATCTTAGTGGCAAAGAAAAAGTTTTAGGCTTTTTAGTAGGTCAGGTAATGAAATTAAGTAGAGGTAAGGCCAATCCACAAATGGCTAACGAATTCCTGAAAAAAGCTCTAGATCAGCTAAAATAACAAGCAAAACAGCAGGCTGTAAAAACCATACAGCCTGCTGTATATTTATGCAAAGATAAAACACAAATACAGTGTATACAGCATTACTAAATACAAAGTACTGTATGTTTATAACGAAACCCTTGACAATATTATTCTCAAAAGGTAAGATATCAACATCACAAATGCTGAAATTAACGACAGTGTTGTGGATTTGGAGGTGAAGTGCAGTGAAAGAACCCAAAGTTAGAGGCGATAAACCCCGTGTTTATCTTATCGACGTCACAAATCGTGATGGCGTTCAGACGGCAAATATCGGCCTTTCGAAACTTCAAAAGACCATGCTAAACCATTATTTAGATCAGATGGGCATATTTCAATCCGAATTTGGTTTTCCTGCCCTAGAACATGAGACTAATTACATTAATGCTAATCTTGATTTAGAGAAAAAAGGCTTTTTTGAGAATATTAGACTTGAAGGTTGGGTAAGAGCGACTGTTGAAGATGTTCACAAAGCTTTAAAACTTACAAAAGTTGAACACTTAAACCTTTCAATATCTACTTCTCTTATTATGACAGTAGGGAAATTTGGCAACAAAATGAATCGCGATGATATTCTCAAAATGATGACCGAAGCTGTAGATGCAGCACGTGAAGCAGGTGTAAAGACCATAGGCGTGAATGCAGAAGATGCTTCCCGTACAGCTGCAGAGCGTGAAGATCACGGCTATGACGAAGATTATCTTTTAAAATTTGCTTTAGCAGCTAAACAGCATGGTGCTGATCGTATTCGCTATTGTGATACTTTAGGGTATGACAGAGCCAATAGTATCTATGATAGTGTTTACATGCTAGCAAAGGAAGTTCAGCTGCCAATTGAACTTCACTGCCACAACGATACTGGTTATGCTGTTGCAAATTCGGTAGAAGGCGCAATGGGGGCATTAGATGCAGGTGTCGATGCTTACATTAACGTAACCGTTAATGGAATGGGTGAGCGTGCTGGTAATGCTGATCTTGTTTCAGTAATTTTGGCTTTGACTAAATCTCGTGGTTTAAGAAATAGAGATATCCTCGATCCAAATGTTGATTTGACTATGGCTTGGAAGATATCAAACTATGTCGCTCGCTCTTTTGGGGTACCTATACCTATAAATCAAGTGGGTGTAGGAAGCAATGCTTTTGCTCATGAATCGGGAATTCATGCCGATGGAATTCTTAAAGATCGCAAAAATTATGAGATCTATTCTCCTGAAGACCTAGGTATTCCTAGTGAACTTACCCTAGAAAGTGGTAGAATTATCACAACAGGTGAATATGGTGGCATGAAAGGCTTAAGACATGTATTTGAAAAAATGGGTATGGATATACCAGTCGAACATGAAAGACGACTGTTGCATTTAGTTCAATTGGCAACCGCTCATAATCAAAAACCTCTTTTGCCTGATGAATTAAGGTTTATTGCTGAGTATCCTGATGAAGCTGCAAAGATTATGACTGTGACGCCATAATAGTTGCAATAAGATAAATAAAACTGCCGCGGTTTCGCGGCAGTTTTATTTTTAAAAGATGGTAGGGTATTAGATTAAAGGAAGAATGCTTATAATAGCAGAAGTTAAAATACATAAGAGAGGATGGTGGGCGGCATATGAAGGATAAGAAAAAATGGGGTATTTTTATCATAATTTTAATAGTTATGGTAATTGTTGTTTTTTATACCTGGTATTCTCAAAGAGAAATGGTATTGTCTGATCCTCTTTGGGAAGAAATATACATCTCTGGCTCTGGTATTACAGTAAGTGGTACTGTTCTATATGCTAAGGATAAAGAATTTATTATTGATGTCATTCGAGAAGATGCCCCTACTTCTAGAGCACCCTCTTTGTATATTGTTAGTGAGAATTCAAAGATCTGGCAAAAAAACAGATGGGAAAAACTTAAAAAAGCTCCTAAAGAAGGAACTTTAGTTATGATGTATATCCCATTTAGTCAAGAGGTTGCCGGTTTATATGTAGATGAAAGATATACCTATGTATATGGAGAAGTAACAAAGTGGGATAAGGAAACAATAACTGTTAATAAAAAACAATATGACATATCTAATGCTTATATAGAAAACAAAGCAAATTCAAGAGAAGATGTTTTAGCTATTCTCTCGCTTAAAGAAAACGAAGTAGTTTATGCGGAAATATGGCCAAAGGAACTTGTGGATATACCAATTATTATCGAAAAGGCTAAAGAGTATTGGGCAGATTCAGGGTTTATCCCCAAAGATATCGATGTTTATTGGCATGATGGTTGGATAATAACAGGCTATCAATATCCATTTAAGGATCGGCTAAATTTAGCCAAAAGAATGTTTTTTTCTGCAGATGGTAGTGAATTTGTATGGGAAAAAGAGTTTCTACCCTTTGATGAGTTAGAGATGCAAGTAAAATATGCCAATAAAGTCTACCAAAACTCTTTTGAGCAAGTGTTGTTGAGTGATCTTGCTCAAGACAAAGAGGCACTTACCGTTGCTGGGGAAGACTATCGTGGAGAGGTTTATTACTATTTCCCAAGCGAGGGTTTAGATGTGTTGTACACTAAACAACTATGGGATAAAGATACACTGACTGTCTGGAAAGAGGTTTTTGTAGATGGCGATCCTTCAGGTCAATAATCTTACTAAATATTATGGCTCCAAAGAGATATTTTCTAATATAAGTTTTGCAATCAACCAGAGAGAAAGAGTAGGTCTTGTAGGAGCAAATGGAACCGGTAAATCAACTCTTCTTAAAATAATAGCTCAAGAAGAAAAAGAAGATGATGGTGAGGTCTTTCTTAGTTCCGGGACAACAGTAGGTTATTTAGCACAATCTAAAGACTTTACTTTATCTACACCCCTACTAGATTTTCTTTCTGAACCACTACAAAAGTACTACCAATGTGAGAAAGAAATATTTAATTTAACTCAAGAAATCCCCCATTTAAGAGGCAGTGATTTACAGTTAGCATTAGAGCGTCTAGATCAGCTTCAAGAGTGGTATGCATTAGAGGAAGGTTACCAAGCAAATGCTCGTTTAGAGACAATATTTAACAGTCTTGGTTTTCTTGAAACTGATAAGAATAGACCTATATCTAGTTTTTCAGGAGGAGAAAGAACAAGGGT
>DUTE01000191.1 GCA_012842235.1 Bacillota bacterium | reverse complement strand
ACCTTAAAACCTGGGTCAGTGATTACCGTATTGAGTTTGCGGGAGAAGTAGTCGAATATTCCAAGTATATCTATTATATGTTAAATAAACCTCAAGGCTATATCACCGCAAAAGAGGACAATTTTCATAGAACAGTATTAGAGCTAATAGACAAAGAGGATCAAAGAAGGGATCTGTTTCCTGTAGGAAGATTAGATAAAGACACAGAAGGTTTATTGTTACTAACTAATGATGGTCCTTTGGGTCATATGTTGACCTCGCCAAAATATCAAGTACCTAAGAAATATTATTTTGAAACATTAGAACAGATGCAAGAAAACTCTCTTGATCCACTTCTAAAAGGAGTAGATCTAGGTGATTTCTTTGCGACAGCATTGTCAGTTGAAGTTATAGACAAACACCAAGGTGAGTTAGTGATAGATGAAGGCAAGTTTCATCAAGTAAAAAGGATGTGTGCTGTATTAGGTTATACCATAGTCTATCTTGAAAGACTTGAATTTGGCCCATTGAAGTTAGATATAGATTTAGAACGGGGTGAGTATAGATCTTTGTCAGATGAAGAAGTAACTCTTTTGAAACAAGCTGTATTATAAGGCAGGGGGAAGGGGCGGTGACATGGAGCAAAAAGATAACTTCATAGCGAAACAGCCTGGAGATTTTAAGGATCTCTATGATCGTTATGTTAACAAGATCAACGACTATTTGCTCCGTATGTCAGGAGATCCTTTACTTGCTGAGGAGCTTACTCAGGAGACTTTCTATCGGGCTTTTATGAACTTACGATCCTTTAGAGGTGACAAGGTAGGTGCTTGGCTATTTAGAATAGCACATAATCTCTATGTTGACGAGTATAGGCATCGGACACGTTATGTTGGTGACGAACCACTTGGGTTTTTACCAACAACATCTACAAGCGAGATGCCAGAGAGGTATCTAGAGTCTATTGAAACACAAAAAAGAGTACAAAACGTTTTGCAGCAGCTACCAGAGAATTATAGATCCATTTTACTTTTAAGAGACCATCTAGGTCTTTCCTATGAGGATATTGCAGATACCATAGATAAGTCTATAACAACAGTTAAAGTGACATTGTTTAGGGCACGTACTAGGTTTAGAGAGCTATATAGCGCTGAAGAACAAAGAGGGGAGGAGCCAAATGAAGAATAAGTGTGATGTCGTTCAAGATCTTCTGCCTCTATATATTGAAGACGAAGTGAGAGTTGGTACTAAACGATTTATTAATGAGCATCTTAGCGAATGTTCAGACTGCCAGAAGATTTTAGAGGATTCCTTAGAAGGAGAGCAACTATTTAGAGAAGTTATTAAAGATAATCGAGTTGACGCTATTTCTGGCAGAAGAATATGGTTTCGTTCTATGCTCAAATATCTATTAAAACCAGCTTTTTGGGTTTTAATGGTCTGTATTATTGGTGTTATTATCTTCGCCACGATAATATCGAGACCAAATTTGCTTAATTATGAAATATTAACTGCAGCAGCAACTGCTGAAGAGATGTTACATCCTGGCTTCTTTAGAGCCAGTCAAAGTAGAGAAAGTTACAATAGTCTTCGGTTTGAATTACAACAGTTTTCCTCGCCAGGACAAAAGGATAGATTTACGTATATATATCAAGCAAGTCTAGTCAATGATTCGATCATACTTGATCGAGTATATCCTTCAATAGATGCTTCTTCTGAGCTATATTATCCTGATGTACCGGTTCCACAACCAAGTACACTGCCTAGGGATATTCTTATGGAACTCGATAAACCTGTGCAATTTTCCCTAAGTTTTAATAGGTTTGTTAATCTTTCAGAACTAAAATTACTTTTTGAAGATAGTGATGTCGAACTGCTGTGGTTAGGTATTGCAACAAGAGATTCTTCTATGAGCCCTAACTGGATGTCTTATTTAGATGCTTGGGGTCTACCAGTTTGGTTTTTACAAAATAATGTTAAAGAATTTGAGGTTGCTGTGCAGGATGAACTACGCAATCGGACGAAGATGTTAACTGATTACAGACAATATTTGACGGGCATTGATCCAAATCTATCAGACAGATTAGAGTATATCCAGAAAAACGGGATCAAAGTTTTTGGTGTTATTGTTAGAGCAACTGGTCCTGAGATGTTACGCTGGATAGATAAATATCCTCTAGTGCGTTACTACAGACGTTTATCCTAGGTGTGCCCGTTACCTTGGAGGGGATTTTATGGATAAGATTACTTTAGCTGAAGTTAAAGAAGTACAGAGTTTCTGTTCTACAGTAAAAGAAAATGTGGAGAAAGTGATAATTGGCAAAGGAGAGGTTATTGATCAGATTTTAGTTGCTCTTCTTTGTTCTGGGCATGTCTTAGCTGAAGATGTGCCAGGTGTAGGTAAAACAATGATGGCAAGAGCTTTGTCAGTATCCTTAGGGTTAAAGTTTAACCGAATCCAATTTACCCCAGACCTCTTGCCTTCCGATGTTACAGGTGTTTCTATTTACAACCAAAAAATTAATGAATTTGAATTTAAGGAAGGACCGATTTTTGCCCAGATCGTTCTAGCTGATGAGATTAATAGGGCAACACCAAGAACACAGTCAGCACTTCTAGAGTGTATGGAAGAAAGACAGGTTACTGTTGATGGCAAGACTAGAAAACTTTCGCGGCCATTTTTAGTGATGGCGACCCAAAATCCAGTAGAGTATGAAGGGACTTTTCCTTTACCAGAGGCACAACTAGACAGATTTTTAATGCGAATAAGTTTAGGATATCCCACTGAAGAAGAGGAAAATGAGATTTTAGTTCGTCTGCAGTACTCTCATCCAGTAGAGAGTATTGAAAATGTCGTCGATGGTAATCAGCTTTTGGCGATGCAGGATTTAGTAAAGCGTGTATTTGTAGAGGAGTCTGTAAGAGAATATATAGTTCGGCTTGTGCAAGCCACAAGGACCCATCAAGATGTTGCTTTAGGAGCATCTCCCCGTGGCTCGCTTGCCTTATATAAGACAGCTCAAGCGTTTGCTGCTGTAAAGGGAAGAGAATATGTTATCCCAGATGATGTCAAGTATCTAGCTCCTCTTACATTGAAACACAGACTAATCCTTAAACCAGAAAGTAGTCTTAGAGGACGAACAGAAGATCGGGTTTTACAGGATCTTTTAGAGAGTGTGCCTGTTGAATTAGAGGAAATAGGTTAAAAAATTCTAAAGTGGCCTGACAATACCGGAGAAAGGAGTAGCAACTTGATAGGAGCCAGCACTAAAAATTCAAGTTGCGCACAACACCGTGGCTGATTGGAGTATTCTTATTTGGTTAGCTGGTATTGCCGCTCTTTTATTTCGTGGACCATATATTTATTTTATGTTTTATCTTCTTTTAATGGTCTGGCTTATACCACCGATTTTGCTAAGGAAGGCAGAAGAACAGTTAACTATTTCTCGAGAAATAGAATCGGATGCCATGTTTTTTGGCGAGAGAATGAAAGTAAAACTTAAAATAGAAAACAATAGTAAATATCCAGTGGTTTGGTTGAAGATTAATGAAGCATTTCCAAGGCAGATAGGGCCAAAGGTTCAATCGGGGATGAGTTGGGTTATATCATTAAAACCCAATGAGACTAGGGTTCTTGAATATTCGCTTTTTGGTTCAAGAAGGGGAGCCTATCTCGTAGGGCCTACCAAACTAGAGTTAGGGGATCTATTTGGCTTATATAAAAGAGAGCTTGAAGTACAACTATTTGATTATGTAACAGTCTATCCCCGAGTAAGATCCCTTGAAGAATTAGGTGTTACATCTACTCAACCACTTGGTAACCTTCGTCATCCGCAGAAAATATATGAGGATCCCCTTAAGATAAAGGGGCTTAGAGACTATCAGGCAGGAGATCCGCCTAAACGTATTTCTTGGAAATCGTCAGCAAGGCATGAGAAATTAATGGTAAAAGAATATGAGGCCACAATGACTCTTGATACTATGATTATTCTCGATTTAGATAGTAACAGTTATCATCCAGGTAGATATGAAAATACGAAAGAATTAGGTATTACTGTTGCAGCCTCACTATCTGCATACCTTGATCATAAGAACCAAGCAATAGGTTTAGCTACAAATGGAGTTGCAGTTGCTGAAGCTTCAGCTTTTTCTGATTTTCAAGTTTTAGACTCTTTGCCTTTAGATAACATTACACCTAAAAAAGGACAGGGGAAAAAGATATTAGAGATCTTGGCTCGTATTGAAGGTACTCAACAAGCAGAACCATTTTTAGAACTCGCAAGTAGAGTCAAAGCAAGACTTCCTTGGGGGGCAACAGTAATTCTCATTGTTCCTAGAGATTCTAGGGAACTAATAACATTTTCACAGGTTTTAATAGAAAGTGGATTTAAGGTAGTTATAATTACCACCGAAGGAACGAGATACCGCGAATACCTTGGAAGATCTTCAACCTCTTCCCTATTAGTCTATCAGGTAAGAGAGGAGGATGAGATCAGTGCACTTGAACGAAAGAGAGAAGCATGAGCAAAGGATGATTTTTTGGCTACTACCTATTTTAATAGCTGTTGTATCCTTCGCTTTTACTGCAGCTATAGCTGAACTACTTACTTTTATGTGGCCTAATCTTCGCCTTTACTTCTACCTAGGATTTTTTGCCTCTTTTATCTCTTTTGTGGGTTATTTTTCTACAGCACATCCTGATTCACCTGAGAAAAATAGATCACGCATTCCCGAGATATTTGTTCTTGTTTTTTCTAGCAAACTATATACTTTATTTGTTCTTCCATGGGATGAATTTGTCACTCACCTACAGTTAAGTCGATTTTTGGAAGCAAACTTTATCTTTGCCTTTGTTCTTATCTACTTTGCTTGGCGGCTCTCTCGTGAAGCAGGAAAGCTGGTTAAGACTCTTACCTATTCCTATATAGACTTAGAAAAGTCAAGAACAGAGGTAGTTTCAACAGGTCAAGCTGAAAAAGAAAATATTACAGGAAAAAAACTTGTAAAACTTTTATTATGGCCAATGGCACTACTTTTAATTGGTGTAGTCATTGCCGAACAGAGTTTTCAGCAAAGAATGAATCAAGCTCATTCTTTAAGATCGTTGATAAATCTTTTTGGTGCCATATTAGCCATGGGAACAATAGCCGTTGCTACAATGATGTTTTATTTACAAAAAGCTAAGGAATGGAGTAGAACTAAATCCAATATAGATGAAGATTTGGGAACGAAGTGGGTGATATGGACACTACTGTTTCTTGCACTGTTTTCAGTAGTAGCGGCGATCCTACCTGATGATCTTTCGCCAGTTTATTTCTACGTTCCCGATGTGATAAAAGCGCTTATTCCTTTTATCCACAAACAGGGTCCTCTGCCTTCTCTTGAAACAGATTTAGTGGATTCTCTTGAACGCCCCGAAATTTTGTTTCCTGACGGAGAAATTGAGGTAAACTCAATATACAAATATTATGCAGCAGGGGTTTTGCTACTAAGAATAGGTTTGTTTGTTTTAATAGTCGGCACGATTTTATATCATTTAGTAAAAGTAGCTCAAGAAAATCCTGATAGCCTGCCAAGACTCTTAAGAAAGATAATTGAGTCGATAACTTATTTATTTAATTCGCTTAAAAATTTCTTTAAAAAGATTTCCCCCAAAGCTCAAAAACAAAGAAAAGTTGTTACAGAACAGATAAAAGATCTTTTCCAGAGGAAAAAAGTGTCTTATAATGTGGTTGCAACAAATGAGATAAGAAGGCTTTATGGGGAGCTTCTTATCGAGGCTGAAAAAAAAGGTATCAAACGAGAGTCATATAAAACAGCACATGAGTTTGGTTTAGTTTTAGAAGAACTTTTTCCTGAGCGAATAGAAGAAATAGTTGGGCTTACAGAGCTTTATCATGGAGCAAGATACAACTTTGTTGAGCCAGATCAAGTCGAAAATAAAAAAGCAGAGAACTTCTTTCAAAAAATTCTACAGTCAGTTAGAGGTTATGCAAAAAGAAGTAATTAGCCAGGGCTTTAGCCTTGGCTAATTACTTTGCACTATATAAATTATGGGAAAATTAAGAGGAAAAATATCATGGATAGAGAATAAACTTTGCCATGAATTTGTTACACTAGCAAATCAACGTTGCAAAAAAACAACTGCTATGAATTATATGACAACACGACTCCAATTAAAAAGCTTAAAAGGAGACGCAATTAGCAGGGATTTATTTTTACCTGTTTTCTT
>DUTE01000190.1 GCA_012842235.1 Bacillota bacterium | reverse complement strand
CCGGTTTTCCACGACGACCAGCATGGGACTGCAGTGGTAGCTTTGGCAGGGTTAATTAATAGTGCGAAAATAACTAACAAGAAAATGGAAGATTTCAATGTAGTAATTAACGGGGCAGGAGCAGCAGGTACAGCTATAGCAAAATTACTTATCAGGGTAGGCATAAAAAATGTTGCAGTTTTAGATAGAAGTGGAGCAATTTACGAAGGGAGAGGCAATTTAAATGAGGCCAAAAAAGATCTAGCAAGAATTCTCCCAAAAAGAACAGGTTCATTAGCAGATGAACTTAGAGGCGCAGATGTTTTCATAGGTGTATCAACAAAAGATATTGTAACTCCAGAGATGGTCAAATCGATGAATAGAGATCCTATTATCTTTGCTCTTGCTAATCCTGACCCAGAGATAGATCCAAAGCTTGCCTTAGAATCTGGTGCTTTAATTGTTTCTACAGGTAGATCAGACTATCCTAATCAAATTAATAATGTTTTAGGATTCCCAGGAATTTTCCGTGGGGCATTAGCTGTAAGAGCTACTAGCATCAGTGAAGGGATGAAAGAAAAGGCGGCAGAAGCAATTGCCCAATGTGTCAAAGAACCCTTACCAGAAATGATAATACCTTCTCCTTTTAACCCAGAAGTACCAGCTGCTGTAGCCAAGGCTGTAGCGAAAGCTGCAATAGATGAAGGCCTTGCTAGAGTAAGTGATATAGATTTAGATAGGCTCAAAGAAGAAGTGGGTAAGGATTTCCAAGCGTCAAAGAGGAGGGGAAGATAATGAAAGATGATCTTCAAAAAGCAACAGCACTCCGTAGCGATTATATTGTAGTTAAAGCATTAGAAGATGGTGTGACAGTTATAGGGCTTACTAGAGGAGAAAATACCAAATTTCATCATACAGAGAAGCTAGATTCAGGTGAAGTAATGATTGCACAATTTACAGAAAATACCTCAGCTATGAAGATTCGAGGCAAAGCCTCGATTCAGACAGCTCATGGTACTGTAGAGTCAGGTAAGTAAGATCTATCGGTCTATCGGACAGAAATAGTATGTTATGCTATAATCAAAAAGTGTAAATACTTACTGTCAAATTGTATCAGAGCCATAAGGGGTGATGGAATTCTGTGTTTAAGGACTTGTTCAGGTCTAAACCTAAATATGTAACTGTACGACCCCAAAAACAAACTGATCATTTAGAACATTCCGAGAAAAAAGAGATACCTGGTGGCTTATGGATCAAGTGTGATAAATGTAGTAACATCCTATACAAAAAAGACCTTGAAAAGAGTCTTTATGTCTGCCCTAAGTGCGGTTTTCATTTTGTTATAAGTGCTAAAGAACGTATAACTCTATTAGTTGATGAAGGTTGCTTTAGTGAATTTGATAGTGAAATGAAGACAATTGACCCACTTAGCTTTCCAGACTATCTTGAGAAATTGCAAAAATATCAAGAAGAAACAGGAATGAAAGATGCTATTATTACTGGCTTAGGTAAGATAAAAGGTCAAGAAGTAGTTTTAGCGGCAATAGATTATAATTTTATGAGAGGTTCTATGAATACTGTCGTAGGAGAGAAGATTGTCAGAGCCTTTGAATTGGCAAGAGAAAAACACCTACCAGTAACTATCGTTAGTGGTGGTGGCGGTGGGGCACGTATGCAAGAAGGTGTTTTCTCTCTTATGCAAATGGCAAGGACCTGTCAAGCAGCAGAGCTTCATAGCAAAAAGAATTTATTATTTATAGCTGTTTTGACTCAAGCCACAATGGGTGGAGTATATGCAAGTTTTGCATCTATGGCCGATATAATACTAGCAGAGCCTGGAGCACTAATAGGTTTTGCTGGTCCAAGGATTATTCAACAGACAATGAAACAAAATCTGCCAGAAGGTTTTCAAACAGCAGAGTATGTTTATAAGCATGGCCATATAGATAGGATTGTACCTAGACCCTTTCTTAAAGATACACTAGCAAATCTAATAGCTTGGCATAGGAGGTGAACTTCTTTGGCCAATACCCTCGTGTTAGATTTTGAAAGACCAATAGTTGAACTAGAAAAAAGGATCGAGGAGCTGAAAAGTTTTGCCAAAGAACGCAACCTCGATCTTAGCGAAGAAATTGATAATCTGCAAAATCGCTCAGAAAGACTAAAAAGAGAGATATATAGTAATCTCACATCATGGCAACGCATTGAGCTTGTACGCCATCCCCAAAGACCTACTGCTGAAGAACTAATCGAACTTATATTTGACGATTTTTATGAGCTCCATGGGGACAGGCTTTATGGAGATGACCCTGCATTAATCGGCGGTATTGCTCTTTTGAATGGAGAACCAGTTACTGTTATTGCTCCTCAAAAAGGACGGGATACAAAGGAAAACCTAGAAAGAAATTTTGGTCTACCACATCCTGAGGGCTACAGAAAAGCTATCCGCCTAATGAAGCAGGCAGAGAAATTCAATCGTCCGGTAATTACCTTAGTTGATGTTGTTGGGGCATATCCGGGAATTGAAGCAGAAGAAAGAGGGCAAGGGCCTGCTATTGCAGAAGCTATAACTGTTATGGGAGCTCTAAGAGTGCCAACAATAGCAGTTATTACTGGTGAAGGTGGTAGTGGCGGAGCTTTAGCCTTGGCTATGGGAAATCGTGTGCTTATGCTAGAAAATGCCTATTATTCTGTTATCTCTCCTGAAAGTGCTTCAATAATTCTCTATAAAAATGATGATTTTGCTAAAGAAGCTGCAGAGAAATTAAAAATTGGCAGCCAAGATCTCTTAGAGATGAAAATAATCGATGAGATTATTCCTGAACCTTTAGGTGGGGCACATAAGGATAGAGTTTCTATGGGTAGATTTATCAAGGAAGCTTTAGAAAGAAACATGAATATATTAAAGGGATTACCTCAGGAAAAATTAGTTTCAGCTCGCTACGAGCGATTTCGAGCATTTGGTAAAGTAAAAGAAGATAAGCTGTAAGCTATAAACTTTAAGTATTAAGTTCATGCGAGATTTAAAATGTGTTTTTTTTGGGGCAGTAAGTACTGCCCTTTATATGTGAATTAAGAGAGGTGGAAAAGCACCGGGACAGATCTTCCTAGGTGTAAGAGAAATGAAAGTTATAGGTATTGTAACAAGTGGTGGCGACGCTCCTGGAATGAACGCCGCTATAAGAGCTATTACACGTATGTCTAATCGCTTAGGTATGGAAGTTTTTGGGATTTATCATGGTTATGCTGGACTTATAAATGATGAAATAGTGCGTTTAGATACACGTAAAGTAGGAGATGTTCTTCACAGAGGTGGAACTTTTTTAAAAACCGCCCGTTGTCCTGAGTTTCAAACAGAGGCTGGGCAAGCAAAGGCAATCGCAAACTTAAAAAGGTATGATATGGAAGGTTTAGCAGTAATCGGTGGTGATGGCTCTTTTAGAGGAGCTTTAGCTTTGCAAAAATGGGGAATAAAAGTTGTTGGTGTACCAGGAACCATCGACAATGATATTCCTTGCACAGACTATACTATAGGCTTTGATACTGCAGTTAACACAATTGTCGAGTCTGTGAATAAAATTAGAGATACAGCAACAAGCCATGAAAGAACCTTTGTTGTAGAAGTAATGGGTCGAAATTGTGGAGACTTAGCACTTTGCTCAGGGCTTGCAGGTGGTGCTGAAGTTATTCTTATACCAGAGGTAGAACCAAACTATGAAGAAGTCTGCAGGCGTGTACAAAAAAGCCATGACCAAGACAAATCACATGCTGTTGTAATCGTTGCTGAAGGAGTAGGTGGAGATCCTTCAAGTGGTAGAGATGTCTACTCATCTTCTGCTTTTAGGGTAGCAAATTATATTAAGGAAAAAACTAACATAGATACTCGTGTAACTATTCTTGGGCATATT
>DUTE01000017.1 GCA_012842235.1 Bacillota bacterium | reverse complement strand
TAAGTGGCTAGAGACACAGAGGCAAATTATTTCGTGTCCCGCTTTAGCTAGACGTTCAAAGACTTCTAGGAATCGACCAGGAGCAGGTTGAGCTGTTTTTGGCAACTCTTTTTCCAGCCCCATCCGTTCGTAAAATTGATCTGAGTTCATTTCAAGTCGATCTAGGTAATGGTCCTGACCAAAAGATACAGTCAAAGGAACTACTTCAATATCTAATTCATTTATTACTTCGTTAGGTAGATCAATTGCACTATCAACGACAATTTTTACTGACATTCTATCACCTATCCTTTACTCGTCTTTTTTTAGACTTTCAATTTACAGCAAGTTATATTGCAAGGTGAGCAAAAGGGAACCGACGATTACTTTTTGATATATAAAGATGTACTAATATAGTACCACATAATAAGATCAGGTAAAATACTTTTTGATGATTAATTTAAAATTCTGTTCGAGAAGATGGAAAGAGCTAAAAATAATATATGTACTAAACATAGTATTTGTAGTTATGTACAGCGCTAACTAAGATACTTACAAAGCTTTAAATTTAGAAAACTATTTTCGGTTTTAAATCGAAAAAAGGGCTGTCAAAACAGCCCTTTCATATTTTGCAAACTAAAACTATTCAGAGACATAGTTATCAAAATAACCTTGTATTAAAACTATTGGCGTCCCTTTGTCTCCACTTCCACTAGTTAAATCACAGAGGCTACCTAAAAGATCAGTTATCTTTCTAGGTGTTGTACCCATAGATTCTTGCTGACTAGAAGGATGAATATCTTTTTCTTTGATTCTTTTTTTAATAGCTTCAGTCATTTTATCATGTTCCATACCGGCAAATGCACTATCAGCAAGGTATTTAAGTTTAATTTCGTTTGGAGTACCAGATAATCCATCGGTATAACCAGGACAAACTACTGGATCAGCTAACTCCCATATTCTACCTTGCGGATCCTTGAAAGCCCCATCACCATAGACTAGGACTTCAACTTTTTTGTTTATCTTTTCTTGCAAGATTTTTTGAACTTGACGAACAAACTGATTACAGTCTCTAGGAAATAATTTTACTTCAGTTTCCGTAGCTTTATTGGAACCTAAAAGGCCATATTCAGGATTATAACCGGAACCATTAATGGGCTCAGTTAAAAGATCATCAAGACCAAGCACACGTTTTGCCCCATATTTTGTTAACCTTTTTTTGGTTCTTTGTCTTTCGTGAACATTGCATACTAAAACCTCTTTGGAGAATTGTAATGCAACTTTAGGGTTATTAGCAAGATAGATTTCAATATTATTATCGGTGGCAAGTTCTTCGTATAATGACACATAATCTACGCCTGTGAAGGGATGAGGGACATAATCGCCAAATAATTTTCTGTATTCTTTTGTTGTTAACACATCAGTATAAGGGTTAATACCTAAATCGTCCATAAGATCTACGTCCATGAGGTGGTTTCCTAGTTCATCTGAAGGGTAGTTCAAAATCACATGAACTTTTTTCCCACTCATTAAAATTCCTTTAAGAACTGTGGAAAATCTATTTCTGCTCAGTATAGGAAAGACAACAGCTATGTCACCGTCAAATTTCCTGTTTATTTCAATGGCTATATCATCTACAGATGCATAATTACCTTGGGCTCTTGCAACTAAAGATTCGGTAACTCCTATTATATCTTTATCATTTATTGAGTATTTTTCCGTTACCATGGAGTTTATTACTGAGTCAACTACAATATTTACTAAATCGTCTCCTCGTTTAATAATCGGAGCTCTAATACCTCTAGCTGTAGTACCGACTGTTCTAGTCATATGTTTTCCTCCCTTGATACTGGTAACGCCTATATTCAACATAGTAAAGTTACATTGAATATGCGAAAACGGTTAAGTTTTTCATAAAGGCACTATACCAATTAATCATTATAACAATATACAAAGATAATTACTACTTGTTGCAAGAGATTTGCTGAATCATTATTGGTCTGCATTATAATTTACATAATTAGCATTTGAGATGATCGCCTTTAGGGGTGGTTCCTTTTATAATCTTTTATCCTTGTTAACAAAAGATCTATCACAGTACTCTTCTATTTTATCTCATTTTGCTACAAAGTCAGCATTTTTGACTTTATTTCTAGACGGTAGATGCGAGCAGTTGTTTCTCTGGCGAATTGTGCAGTAATAGAAAACGTTTTCTTGATTGTTGGGTTTTGGATCTATACAATAAATAGAGGGTTATAGGCTAGAGATAAAAACTGTTTGTCAGGAAAGGGGTTCTTGTTGGTGACTTTTGTATCAAATACAAACAATTCGGTAAGTGGTTTTGATGAAGCTAACATTGTTATGAGGCTTGCAGTTGTATCAGATCTTCACTTCAATCAAGGTAAAGAAAAATTCGACGAATGTCTTAAACAATTATACGCCAACGCCGGAGAAGAAAGATTAGATGCCCTATTAGTGGCAGGGGATCTGACAGACAATGGTATTTGTTTACAGGTAAGAGAACTAAAAAAAGTGCTAGACAAACATGAACTAGCAAAAAAGGGAACCATATTCTTTTTCGCTTTAGGAAATCATGATTTGGCTTTTGACGAAAAACCTTACAACGGAGAGATGTTTAAAAAGTATCTTGGTGATTATGCTTTTGAAGGTGCAACTAAAGAAGAAATTAAAAATGGTAATCACCACCAGGTTATTAAGGGATATCATTTTATTGCTTCAAACTGCAAAATATACAATGGAGGCTGTCACCATTTGCAAGAAGATCTAGATTGGCTCAAGACTGCACTAGATGAGGCACAAAAAGATGACCCCCAAAGGCCAATATTTTTACTGACTCACCCGGTTATATACGATACAGTCTATGGCAGTAAAGAAAGTACCTATTGGTATTCTAATAATATTGATGAGTTATTAAAAAACTATCCTCAGGTTATTACCTTTGGAGGCCATCTGCACTTTCCTTTACATGATGAAAGAAATATTCATCAAAGATATTACACGGCTATACAAACAGGTTGCACACTCTATTGTTCATTAGAAAGCGAGATAGATGGTATTAAACCTATTGACACTAAAGGTGGTATGGAGCCTTCTGATTGTCATGATTTTTCGCAAGGACTCTATCTTGAAGTTGATGG
>DUTE01000189.1 GCA_012842235.1 Bacillota bacterium | reverse complement strand
GTCGTATTGGCCAAGAACCTTAGCTGGTCGTTACTATCTTTATGGCTGGAACTTCATGGAGTTTTTAGCAGATAGATACGGACCTAATACACCTTTAGAATTACAGAGAATTTATTTAGAGTCATCAAGTGGTCTCTTTCTGTCAAAATTCGATAATACACTTATTAAATTGACTGGTAAGAGATACAAAACTCTAGCTAATGAATGGTATAGCTGGCTTATTGAAAACTATGATCAAGCAGAACTAAATCCTGAAGGAAAACTCTATAACAATTCAGGGTATACAGTCTTTCCTGGTTTCTTTGACGATAAATATTTCTACTACGCCCAAACAGGCAAGGTGTCACCTGGTATTTATCGTATAAATCTTGAAACTGAAGAAGAAGAAATGATAGCTTATGTGCCTAATATTCACGGTACTATTCGCCAAGATAGAACCGGCAAGATCTACTTTAGTAAGCTTGATATAGATACCAAAGGCAATGGCTATTTTAATATTTACTATTATCACAAAGGTAAAATTGAACCTTTTGTAACTGGGCAAAGAGCTTATTCACCTTATCCAGTTGGACTTGATGTAGTCTATTATCTTAGACATGTCGATGGAAAAGGCAATGCCTTGTATAAAAAGAGTGCCGATGAAGAAGCTGAATTAATCTACCAATCACAACCTGGAGAAGAAATTCTACAATATGTTGTAGGTAGCACCGGTGTTGTATTTGCCTCAATTTGGCGAGAAGGTGGTTTTACTGACCTTGCACGGATTAGAGAAGGAGAAGCTTATTTTTTTACCAGTGATAGTTTCTCTGATACCTATCCTGTTTTGAGTAATGATGAAACCCGGCTATTCTTCCAGTCAAACCGGGATGGACGCTATGGTATCTGGGTATATGATCTGATCTCTGGAAACCTTGCACCAATTGTTAATAACCACTATGGTGCTTTTAAACCTGTTGTTAATAAAGCTGTCAGAGACAGAACTGAACTTGCTTTTGTCTCTTACACAAATGATGGATTAAGAATTGGAACCTACCGTTGGCTAGGAGAAGCTGAATGGGAGTACCCTGAATATGAAGAGATCCCAAGCCCGAGAGAATATCCTTCTTTGCAAGATTTTATGCATGAAGGTTACCAATTAAAACGTTATAGTGGCTTAAATTGGCTAAAACCTATAACCTGGACACCCTCTATTTTTGGAGCATCAATAATGGGTGCAGACCCTCTGATGACCTACTCTTATTCTTTAGGTTATAACTACAATCCATTTGAAGAGATAAAATTACCTAAGCACAATCTTTCTGCTGGTATCAGCTACAGCATTAATCAGTTAAATAGTTTAAGCACAACCTTTTCCACAAACTTTATTGACAACGATTATACAGTAGACTTTGGCTATCAAAGCATTATTCCAGCTGGAAATAACCGCTTTGATCTTGTGGCAAATATCAATAATGTCGACACAATTAGTTCTGGTATTTCTTTCTCTATGCCTTGGGGTAAAAAAGATATTAGCGGTACTAACTCTGTCTTTGGTGATGTTTCCTACAACTATCACGACAAAAAGCTTAATGCTTCCTACGGTACTAGCTTTAACCTTAAAGCTAGTAGGGACCTAAATTGGGCTGTTAAAGTATATGCCTCATATGATTCTGTTGGTTATAAATCCCCTGGCGAAGAGAATCTAGGTCAAAATGTCTTAGTTGTTAATACACAACTAAATTATGTCTTTGCT
>DUTE01000188.1 GCA_012842235.1 Bacillota bacterium | reverse complement strand
ATTGTGACTATTTAAAAGTCCACCATGTATTTTAAACTGCAGGTCAGCACCTGCAGTTTTTTTATCCTTTATTTTATGCACTTTACTCATGTTATATATCGTTTAGATTGTCTATAATAATATCTAATAATTAGGTCAGTATGTAAAATGAGAAGGAATTTATCCTGTGTTGTCTAAATAATAGTATGGAAGCTGAGTATCATAACGGTTCCCGTGGGGGAGCTTCATAAAAGAAGCAAGGAGGTTTTGGAACTGTGAAAAAATGTCGTTTTGTATTAGTTATCTTAGCTTTACTTTTGGTTTTTGGGTCTGTAGTGACCACTGCTGTAGAACTTAGGGTATGGATGGTTGGAGTTAACAACGAACGAGTAAAGATTATTAACGAAATTTTAGATGCAGATTTCACACCAAGAACCGGGATAAGTGCTCAGATTGATCCATTACCATGGGCAGAATCAGATAGGAGAATGCAATTAGCTGCTGCATCAGGAGATGCACCAGATATTGCACTAATGAGCGGCCTTTTAGCTGCTGAATTAGGTGTTCGTGGTGCAATGGTTGATTTCAAACAAGAATTTGGTGCTGAGCTAAACGAGCACATTAAGGATTCATTCCCTAATGCCTTTAGGACCTATGAGTTTATGGGTGCTGTTTTTGGCGTGCCATTTCAAATGGCTGTTTCTCCAATGGTATATCGCCAGGACATCTTGCAAGAGTTAGGCATGAATCCGCCTACTACTTGGGATGATATTCGTGCAATGATCCCTAAGCTTCAAGCAAAAGAGATGAATTTTGCACTAGCTTATGGTATTGAAGCAGAATCATTTAGAGATTTCCAGATGTTTTTGTGGCAACACGGTGGAGATATGTATACAGAAGACAGAACAAAATCAGCTTGGGATACACCTCAGTCTCTAAAAGCATTTAAGGAATATACAGGTCTTTATAACGATTATAAGATTCCCCAATCACCACAGCATTTCGAAGCTTTCCGTAGGGGAGAACTTCCTGTAGCATGTATTCCTTGGTGGACTTATGCGAACTATACTATTGGTATTCCAGAACTTGCTGGCAAATGGACATTGACTGTCGTACCAGGTACTCAACGAGATGGAAAGATTTACCATACCAACTGGGCAGCAGGTACACCATTTGCTATGTTTAAGAGCTCTAAGCATAAGAAAGAGGCGTGGGAACTAATTAAGTTCATGACTGGAGCTGACTTCCAGAAGAAGTATACTCAACTAGTTATGGAAAGAATTCCTGGAACAATCCACCTACCTTCAGCTAGAAGTGCTTATGCTTCTATGCCAATTCCAGAGGAGCATCGTAAAGTCCTACTACAACAGGCAGATTATTCTATGACACCACCATTTGCTATTGCTTCAGAGATGATTGTTAATCGTTACATCGAGTTTGCTATTAACAAGGTTGTTGTCCAGAAACTCGATGCTGAAGATGCACTGATGGAAGCTGCAAAGCAAATGAATGGTGATTTAAAGACAAAGATTGCAGAGTATAACCGTTTTATTAAGAAGTATCAGTAATTAGGTTCAAAAAGAAAGGCCACCGTACGATTTGGCGGTTGGCCTTTCTTTTACCTGTGCTAAGTTTGTGTTAAGATATAAATTAGGAACTAGGTTGAATTCCCTCTTTTAAATGTATTAAAATTGTTTAATTGGGGGTATTTGGTTAGGCAGGAGCT
>DUTE01000016.1 GCA_012842235.1 Bacillota bacterium | reverse complement strand
TGCCATTGCCTTACCATACCAAGTACTCGATTATTAAGAAGAACTACTTTCACTGGTATGTTATAGGTAGCAATAGTTGCTAATTCTTGGATATTCATCTGCAAAGACCCATCACCAGTAACCAATAACACCTGCTCATTAGGTCTTGCTATTTGAGCACCAACTGCTGCAGGTAAACCATAGCCCATGGTTCCTAAACCGCCAGAGGTCAAAAAACTCTGTGGTTTGTCTATTGGCAGATATTGTGCTGCCCACATCTGGTTTTGCCCTACATCTGTGACAACAACCATTTTGTCTCCAAGTATCTTTGCCACTGTCTCTAAGACCAGTTTTGGGCGTAAACTATTTTTTTTCCGACAAGGAGGTGGCATTTCACTATGGTAGAGACTAGGTGAACTACATTTTTTGCATTCATCTCCTTTAGGAGCCTCTGCGACTTTTTGGGGTAACTTAAATCCTCTGATCTCATTAAGCCATTCATGATGGTTCATCTTCTTATCGGTAATTAGCTTTGGTAATATATCCCTTACATCGCCTACTATAGGTACATCAGCTTTGATGTTCTTACTTATCTCGGCTGCATCGATATCGATGTGGATAATCTTGGCATAAGGCGCAAACTTTTCAATGTTGCCTGTAACACGATCATCAAATCTTGCACCTACTGCTATAAGCAAATCACAGTTTTGTACTGCCATATTTGCAAAGGGAGTGCCATGCATACCAAGCATGCCAAGGTTTAGAGGATGGTTACTAGGAAAAGCTCCAAGCCCCATCAAAGTTGTCGTAACAGGAATATCTAGCTTTTCCGCCATTAAAACTAAACTTTCCTGAGCTTTTTGGGCTCCGCCACCAGCATATATTAAAGGCTTTTTCGACTTTTTAATCAGATCTTGTGCTAAAAGAATCTGCCGTGGGTGACCTTCTGTTTTAACTCTGTAACCTGGAAGATCAACTACAACATTTTTATGGTTTTCAGAAGCAATATCCATAAGTGCATCTTTAGTTATGTCTACAAGTACGGGTCCTTGTCTGCCTGTAGAGGCAATGTGGAAGGCTTCTTTAATAACCCGTGATATATCATCTACCTTTTTTACTAGATAGTTGTGTTTAGTTATAGGCATGGTTATACCCATAATATCTGCCTCTTGAAAAGAATCTTTGCCAATTAGGCTAGAGTGTACTTGACCAGTTATAGCTACAAGTGGAACAGAGTCCATATGAGCATTAGCAAGCCCGGTTACTAAGTTTGTGGCTCCTGGACCTGATGTAGCAACCACTACACCTGTTTTACCACTTGAGCGAGCATAGCCATCTGCTGCATGAATTGCTCCTTGCTCATGGCGTGTTAGGATATGCTTGAGATCTGAATTGTAAAGGGCATCGTAGATTGGCAGTACTGCTCCTCCTGGATAGCCAAAGACATATTCTACTCCTAAGTCTGTCAATGTACTGACTAAAATTTCCGCACCTGTTTGTGCCACAGTCAGTCACCTCCCAAAAAAAGTTTAAAAAAACCCTCGCCCTATAAGGGGCGAGGCTACTCGCGGTACCACCCTAATTTGTACTCATTTGCGCAATTACGGGCGCACCCGTCTAAGGCTAATTGACGGTAATCTTTCACCTTAGCAACTCTAGAGCGATATTTCCCACCTTTTCCTGTTGCTCTTTCACCAACCGGCAACTCTCTTTTTGAGGAATTGAGGTAGTACTTCTCTCTTTCATCGTCTTTATATATTCGTGTTTCAAAAGGTTTGTTTTTTAGTATACGGATAGTTTTCTACTCTGTCAATAAGAATTTCGTCAAAATCGTGTATACATGTGAAAAATACGTAAAAAAAGCCTATCAAAGATCGAAACTCGTTAATTTTTGCACAAACTTAGCTATGTTTCTAGTAAAGATGACTAGAACAAGATGTTTAGCAATAAGGTCAACAATATTCTAAAGGTTGCAATATCATTTATCTAAATACAGTTACTTTTAAGGCAACAAATACAATTTCATGATACAATGATGTAGTATAACCGCTTAAGAGAGGAGGACTTTATTTGAATGTTATTAAAGAGGGTCTAAAAGAAGCAGCCATGGCAATCCTGCCATTGACGATTTTTGTCCTTATTTTAAACTTTGTCTTTTTACCCTTTTCGTGGGAGACAATTGGAATGATCCTTTTAGGTGCTCTAATAACTTTAATTGGCCTTTTTCTATTTTTACACGGAACAAAGATATCTTTGATACCAATGGGAGAACTTATTGGTGCATATCTCCCTCAAAGTGGATCTATGCTCTTATTAGTGCTAACCGCTTTTATTTTTATCTTTTCTGTCACACTAGCAGATCCTAGTGTTCATGTGATGGTAGAAACATTTAAGAACCTTGCTGATTCAGGTATCCCACCAAAACTTCTTTCCCTTTTGGTCTCTGCTGGCATGGGTATTCTCGTGACATTTGCCTTATTGAGAATTGTCTTTTCTATACCTATTCGCTTAGTGTTAATAGTTGGTTATCTCTCAATCATAGTTCTTAGCTATTTTGCACCGACAGAACTTGTGCCATTTTTCTTAGATTCTGGAAGTATCTCTACCGGACCATTAGCAGTACCTTGCATTATTGCCTTAGGCTTAGGTACAGCATCTGTATTAGGTGGTAAAGATTCTCTTGAAGATGGCTTTGGACTAGTTGGTATTGCAACTTTAGGACCAATACTCACCATGATGATCTGGGGGGTGTTTTTCCTTTGAGCATTGCAGGCCTTTTTGGCGATTTTCTTAATACATTTTTAAGTGTCGCCAAAACTCTAGTTCCGATAGTCGCACTTTTTATATTTTTTGATGTCTTCTATTTACACTTGCCTAAAAGCTTTCTCAAAAAAGTCGCCTCAGGTACGATCATGACTCTTTTTGGTCTTACTTTTTTTCTTCAAGGAGTCTATATCGCTTTTGTACCTATGGCGGAAAAACTAGGTATTGTTTTTGGTTTAATGGAAAATAAAAAACTTCTTTTTCCTATTGGTTTATTTTTAGGGCTCTTAGTTACGATTGCTGAACCTTCGTTGAGGGTATTAGCTGACCAGGTAGAAAAAGCTTCTTCTGGGCATATCAAAGGTAAACTATTAATTACTACCGTTTCTATTGGTGTCTCAATTTTAGTCGCTCTTGCTCTCTACTTTATTGGTAAGGGTATACCACTGACATGGATCATTATTCCTGGTTATTTTGTGGCTCTTATTGGACTAAAATTTACTTCATCTACATTTGTAGCTATTGCCTTTGACTCAGGAGCTGTAGCAACTGGTCCTCTTACAGTTACCTTTATGATGACTCTTGCTATAAGCATTGCTGAAAATGCACATCAAGCTGCATTAGCTGGCTTTGGTCTGGTATGTATCGTAGCTTTAGCAGCTGTATTAGCTGTAGAGCTCTTAAGTATTGTCTTTTCTATAAAGTTAAAGCGTAGAGAGGTGGCTTAAGCCATGGAATCTAATTATAATTTAATCGTTACTATAGTTAACAAGGGCTGGGCCGATGAAATAGTTGAGGCCTCAAAAAATGCCGGTGCTGAAGGTGGAACTATTATCTACGGTAGAGGTACTGGTATTCACGAACAAAGGAATTTTTTTGGCATTGTTATCGAACCTGAAAAAGAGATTGTCCTGACTGTGGTAGAGAAAAATAAAAGTAAAAAAGTTCTTGACTCTATCCAAACTGCTGGAAAACTTGATCAACCTGGTACAGGAATTGCTTTTGTTCTTGATCTTCAAGAAGTAGCAGGTATTGTTCATAAAAGTAAATAAAAAAGAGGCAGCATCTTCTTTTTAATGCTGCCTCTTTTTTTGATCCTATACTTAAAAATAATAGATTGAAAAACCCCTAAGTCTTTTGTCAATCTATTAATCTAGCTCCATCACTTGCCGAAGTAACCTTTTGTGCATAACGTTTTAAATATCCCATTAGATCGCGTTTTGGAATCTCTATCTTCTTCTTTCTTTCTTCTAATTCTTGTTTTGAAACATTAAGATCTAGCCTTCTTTGAGGAATGTCGATAATTATTTCATCTCCATCCTGTACATAAGCAATAGGTCCTAATTCTGCTGCTTCAGGTGAGACATGCCCTATAGCTGCTCCTCTTGTAGCACCTGAGAAGCGACCATCTGTGATAAGAGCAACTGATCTATCAAGTCCCATACCAAATAGGGCTGATGTTGGGTTTAACATCTCTCTCATACCAGGTCCACCTTTT
>DUTE01000187.1 GCA_012842235.1 Bacillota bacterium | reverse complement strand
TTATATGGTCGGAGTGCGGGGATTTGAACCCCGGGCCTCTGCGTCCCGAACGCAGCGCTCTACCAAACTGAGCCACACTCCGTTTTTTTGAGGGAACAAGAACAATTATACACCTGTGTTAAATAGTTGTCAAAGCAAGAAAACATGAGGGTAATGTCGATCCACTGTAGGAATAAATACACTCTTTTGGTTATGAAATCTAGACCTACTAACAGAGCTTGTGAATTTAGTTAGTTGTGTTCTCTTTCCAAGCCATACACACTACTTCTTGACCATGCGATATATTATTCTACCAAAAATAAGGTGCCAATCAAATTCCGAGGTGATTGTTTCTTTTTTTATCATTAGTAGCAATCAAAAAAACAAATTTAAGTTCTCTAAAACCACAATTTAGATTGTAAAGAATACAAGTGGGACACTTAAACATCCTTAAACAGCAGGTTCAGGTAGTGTTTTGTCCCATCTTAAGAGAGTCAAATAGGCTAAAGTGCACTCAATATGTGCTCTTTGCAGATTAAAGAAGGCGAAATCTCGCTCAAGTAGTGTTTCTTCAACTTCTTTTTGTGAACTTAAGCCAAGAGAAAGCCCTTTTTGAGCAAAGCTGAACATCTCTTCTGCATCTAGATAAGCTTCTTTTTGTTTAAGGTAATTGTTTTGAGCTCTTTTATAATAGTCTAAACTTTTATTTACTTCTTTTGTTAAAGCTTTATAGTTTTCATTAAACAAGATCTCTTGTTTTTGTAGCTCTAATTGTGCCTTAGTAATTTCTTGGTTTAAATTAGGATTAAAAAGGTTCTGACTAACTTCTACTATTGCGGTATAATCGGTTTTATTAGGGCTTGTATGGAGATTTACATTAAAGTCTATTTGAGGTTTTTTTTGTTTTTTTAGCTCAGAAAATTTATGTTCTGCTAGTAGGTAGGGTTCCTTTAGTTCCGAGATAAACTCAGAATCGATCTCTAATTGGTCAATATCTAAAAATACATAATCAAAATTATATTTTAGTTCATCGATCGCCTCTAAACCAAGTAAATCTTTGAGAGTTGCTTCATCATCGCTAAGATTATCCCAAAGAGCAGACAACTCGTTTTGCAGAGTCTTCTCTTTTTGGCTAACTAGTTTCCAATCGCTAAAGGAAATTAAACCTAAGTTGTACTGTTCTGTGGCTGTATTTAGGTTATTTTGAGCTAAAATAAGGGATCTTTCTTTAAGAGGAATCTCTAAACGGGTTAATAAAATGTCGAAAAAAAGTTCAGCTGTTTTTTGCTTAATTTCCAAGTCCTCATTTTTTGAAGAATGATTTTGAGGTAGTTTTTGAGTTCTTGGGTAGAGTTTTAGAGATATTTGCATATTAAGATCAGAGTTTATCGGGTCAAAACTAAATGAGTTAAGAGAAAGGTTTTCGCTAAAAGCACTACCTCTAAGATGAAACGCGGTTTTTTTCTCTAAAGGATCAAGGTTGCCTTTTAAAAGTAGTTGACTATTTTGAACAAGCTCTTGATAGAAATTTGTTGGTGAAGTGTTCATAGCAGCTAATTTTTTGTTTATTTTTCTAAGTTCACCTTGAGTTCCTAAAAGAGCCAATTGTTGAGCTTCGCTAAGAGTTAGGGCTGATGCCACAAAAGAAAAGCTTAAACAAAAGAGAAGTATCAGTATAGCTTTGTCTCTGACAAAATTATTCATTATTCTCAACTCCGACTTCGACTAATTCTACAGGTAAATCTAGGTTCATTAAAGTTACAGAGAGAGAAAGCACATCCTTTTGATGTTTTAGATTGCAAAGTTCCAAAGAGGTCTGTACATCTTTAAATTCGCTTTCAGAGATCAGTCCAAGAGAAAGCTGAGAAAGTGCTTCATTGAGTCTCTCTTGGGCGTCGTAGATCTCTTGTTGGCTGTTTTGAGTCCGGCGATATTGATCCCAGAGACTGAGATATTCAGTTTGCGCTAAAAATATTAACTCGTTTTCCCTCGAACTAAGATCTAGTTTTAATTTTTCTAAAGCTAGTTCTTTTTCTTTAATAACTAAAGCTGCTTCATTTTGCATTTGGGCCAATTCAAGAGTTAAAGAATGCTCGGCAATCTGTTTTTGTAATAAGTTAAGTGAAGTATCTTTTTTAATTAAACATTGGTAGATATCGTCTTTTTGCGGCAAAACAGGAATCGAGAAAAGAGGTAGGTCTAAATCAGTTTCTTCTTCTAAGCTAACACCTACAAGGTGGTTCAATTTCATGATCTCTAATTGATAGTTGTATTTAGCCTGGGCTTTGTTTTCTGTAGCTAATTTCAGTTTGTTTTTTTGGGAATTAAGTTCATTTTGGGATATTAAACCTTTATCAAACCGAAATTCGCTTAGAGTAAGGGCCTGCGTTTCTTTTTTCAAATTTAATTCTCTTTCTAATAGAGTTGCTTTAGCATCTAAGAATGATATTGCTTGGTTGTAGGATTTAGCAATAATCTGCTTTTTTGTGAGTTGAAGATTATTTACAGCTTCTTCTAATGCCTGTTCTTTTTCTTGAACAGTTTTTTTGGGTATCTGAGATGCTTGATGTTTAGCCCTTGTATAGTCGATCTCTTTTTCTTCCAATTCTATTTGGGCTTTTTTTAGTTCTGGGCTATTCTTTAGAGCTAAATTCTCTAGTTCTTTTAGATTCAAAGAAGCAGCGTTGACAGTTGTGCCCCAAAGTAAGATTATTATTAAAGTACCCCAAAAAAGTGGGGTTGCATTTTTTTTCTTCATAAAAATCCCCACTCTTAAGCTTTTAAGCAGAAGCATGTAATAGTGTCGCTAGGTATTCAGCAGAATGTCGTTCTTTTATGGCAGTATCGAGATCGATTAGGCCATCTTGTAACTTAATAATCCTCTTAGATCTAGCACCTACTTCTGCATCGTGAGTAACTAAAACTATTGTTACCCCCTCATCATTTAATTGGCAAAACATATCTAAAATATCATTAGACTGTTTGGTAGCTAAATTGCCTGTAGGCTCATCTGCTAATATTAGTGTTGGGTCATTAGCTAGAGCTCTTGCCACAGCAACTCTTTGTTGTTCACCACCAGAGAGTTGGTTGGGAAAATGATTAAGGCGATGATCTAAACCTACTTTTTTTAGTAAAAAAGCAGCTTTCTCTTTTTGTTCCTTTTTGGGAATCTTGCCAATAATCATTGGTAAACAGACATTTTCTATAGCATTTAGTTCAGGAAGAAGATTATAGGCTTGAAAGACAAACCCAAAGTGTTCATTTCTAATCCGTGAAATCTCTTTATCACTAAGAGTAGTTATATCTGTGTTTTCTAAAAGATATTCACCTGAATCAGGCATATCAAGACAGCCTAAGATATGAAGCAGTGTTGATTTTCCCGAACCAGATGGCCCCATGATAGAGATCATCTCACCTCGTTCAATTTGCAACGAAACTCCCCTTAAAGCCATGACTTGGTTTTCTCCTAGTGCATAGATCTTTTTGATATCTCTAAGTTCAATCACTGAAGTCTCCCTCCTTCGGGGTTTAAGACAATCTCTACTTTATCTTTAAAGGCCTCATAAGAACTGGTAACGATGTAATCTCCGGGTTTAAGGCCTCTTTTAATCTCAACTAAGTTGCCATCATAAGAGCCATAAGTAACATCTGTACGGATGGCTTTATTTCCTTCAATTTTATAGACAAACATATTTTGACCACTAGAGATATAGGGACCTCTTGGCAGGCAGATAACATTATCCCGTTTCTCAAGTTCTATCTCTACTGAAGCTTCAGTCCCAGGAAGAACAAAGCCAATATCTGTATCGAAATCGAAGGTTGCCAAAATATAAGGAGTCCCTTTATCAGCGCTAACACCATAAGAAAGTTTACTAACCTTAGCACTATGAGAGCGACCAGCAATTTTTATAGTAGCAGGCATACCTTCTTTAACGCGGTCAGCATCTTGTGGGGAGATCTTCCCTTCAGCATATGGATTATCTGTGCTAGCAAGACGAAGAAGGGTAGTGTTGGCATTTACCTCTGTGTTAGGCTTTACTAAAACTTCAAGGACCTTACCATTAAAAGGAGCTGTAAGAGAATTTTCACTTATGCTTTTTTCAATATCAATAATCTTTTCTTCTATGGTCTTGATCTCTCTTTTAGAGGTATCTATAGCCAAAGAAGTTGTTATTTGTATTTTTTCTAGGTTTTTTTGACGCATGTAGAGGTCTTCTTCGCTACTAACAACAAGAGCTTTAGCTTCTTCTAACTCTCTTTTACTTACAGTCCCTAGGCTATACATAAGTTGTTTTTCCTCTAGGTTTTCTTTAGCATTTTGCAAAGTTTTTTCCTGATCTCTTATTGACCACTGATGTTTTTGAACTTCTAGTTCTGAGTCGATTTGGGCTTTTTCTAGTTCTACATAAGCTTTGGCCAGTAGTTCTTGTTGTTCTCTGAGGCTTTTTTCTAATTCCAGAGAGTAGATCACAAGAAGAATATCTCCAGCTTTAACATCTTGTCCTGATTCGACAAAGATATCTTTGATCATTCCAGGGTATCTTGATGTAAAATCCTGGCTTTGTTGAGGCTTGATTGTACTAGTTGTATAAATTAACTCTCTAAACATCTCTTCTCTTACGGCTGTGTAGGTATAGTTATCAAGTTTGTAGGCCTGCTTTTTAGGTAAAAACAGATAGGCTGGAATCCCAATTAATAGAGATAAAACTATAACTAAAAACGCAGTCAAGCCAAGATCACGTTTAGGCTTTTTTCGTGGTTTTTCTTTTATAATTGGTTCGCTTTTTTGCATTTTCAACCCCCCGGTTTCTATTCTTTTAACGCTTCAACTGGTGAGAGCTTTGCACCTTGGTAGGCAGGGTAGATGCCAAACAGCCCACCAACGACACAAGCTAGCAGAAGAGAGAGCAAAGCAGCTTTTAGATCTAGGCCTGTTTGGGTTAGAGAAAAATCAATGTCAAGTAATTCAAAAAAGGTTGCTGGATCAAATAGATGAGTTACTATTGTCGCTAATAGTAGTCCTAAAAGACCACCTAAAAAAGAAATAAGCATTGATTCAAGTAAAATTTGAAAAAAGACAGCACTTTGTGTAGCACCTAGAGAGCGCCTAATACCAATCTCTTTGTCTCTTTCAAGGATATTAACCATCATAATACTTAAAATACCAATGGAACTAACGGCTACAGCAAAAAAAGCCAAAACACCTAGTACCTTGAGTATATTATCAATAATCTGTCGGAATTGGTCGAAGGTTGTTTTTGAGTCTCTAATATCTGCTGTAGCTTTAGGACCACATTCCTCGAGAACTAAATTACTTATAGAGGCCTTAGCCGACGAGACTCTTTGGGGGTTTGCTCGCACAAAAAAACTGTGGAATGATTCGTTAGAGTTAATACTAAAGGGTGTGTGGACTAAGTGAATTTTACCTAACATAGAGGTAATTGCCAAAGGTGGTTCTCTAAAAACTCCTGTTATTAGATAGTCTTTAGCAGGAGTATCTCTATGGTGGGCAATACCGATAGTTTTGCCAACAACATCTGTAGTACCAAAAAGTGTTAACGCCAAAGCCTCCGAGACTACAGCTTTTGGTTCTTTTTCTTCTAATTTTGTATAAAATGAGCCTGATATAAATTCTAAAGGAATAGTGTCAGCAAATGATGATGTAGCTTCATAGGATCCTAGAGCTTGATATAACATATTTTCGATTTGAATTATCATCATAAAGCTCGATTGTAGAGAAGTGATACTAACAATATCAGGTGACTCTAGTAGAGTGTTTAATGCTTCAGTACTTAAGCGGTGCTCACCAATAGAGCGCCAGCCCATTTCGTCATGTATCTGTTCTTCATAGATCTCAACTGAAAAGTACTCTTCGCCAAGGGATTGTGCTGCTTCATCTGTCATATTCACTAAGCCAAAATGCATGTTAAAGATTAATGCAGCTGCTAAAACCCCAAGGGAGATCTGTAATATAGTAAGAAAAAACCTTAGTGGCTTTTTCTGAGCTCTCCTAAAAAAAAGCTTTAGATTCTCCATAATAAACCCCCCTCTTATTCTAAGCGTAAAGCGTCAACAGGATTGATATATGAAGCTTTTAGTGCTGGATAGATGCCAAAGATAAGACTTACCAAAAAGCTAGAGCCAATGCTTAAGAATGCTGTTGATAAGGTGATATTAAAACTACCACCAAGCAAAGAACCAAGGATAGGATTAAAGGCAAAAACAATCAAAAGGCCTAAAAGTCCACCTAAAAAGCCTAAAGTCAAAGACTCAGTTAAAAATTGCCAAAAAATATTTGCTTTAGTGGCTCCTAGTGCTTTAGATATACCAATAGATCGAGTTCTTTTTAGTACTCTTGCTAACATAAGGTTGAGAATATTTAACGCAGCAATAAACAAAGCAAGTGAGGCGAGTATGCCAATAAAAGAGAGTATGGGTTTTACTTGCTTTAGGGCCTCTTTCATTATCTCTCTGTTATTTTGTACAGAAAAAACATCACCATATTGAGCGAAAAGATAGTCGCGAATAGTTGCTGTAAATTGAGGTCGGTTATCTTTAGGAATAAGGCTTATCATTGAAAAATAACGTTCTGGGTTATCATAGATCTGTCTTGGTGAAAATATCGTATTATTTAACTCATGCCTTAGCCAGGTAAGATTGTTATAGTATTCTGGTTCTTCAAGTACTACCTCATCTAAAACACCTATTACTAGAAGAGGTGTCTCTATATGTTCCATTTCAATAAGCTTACCGATAGGGTCTTCATCGCCAAAGAGATCTTGGGCGATTTTGCTGCCGATAACTGCAACAGGTTCGTTATTGATAAAATCATCTCTAGTATATAAAGATCCACGACTGACTTTACCACCCAAAAATTCCACAGTCTCTGGTAAAGTCCAGTTGACATTTAACCAGTAAGGATCTTCAAATTGGTATCTTTCTGGAGGAGGAGCTCCAAGTTGTCTTGCAGAAAAGCGTTCAATAGCCACAATCTCTTTTATCTCTGGTATGGCAGTTTTAAGCTCATCTATTAATTCAAGTGAGATCTTTACTTTTTTGGTATTCACAGGACCTAAGGCAATAGCTGGAGTCTTTGATCCTGATTGGAATAACTGGGATAGATCGTCTTCTTTGGCTTCTATAGTAACAATATTTTGCTCTGGGTCGGTTAGTCTGAGTTGTTTGGTGCCAGTTAGATAGACTGTACCAACTACAGATATTACCGCTACCCCTAAAGCAATAGCTAGAACAATTAGTAGCGATTCAAAAAAGCGAGATCGAATTTGTTTTAGAGACCAGGATATTAGTTGTAAAGTTCCCATATACACACTCCTTTACCATATATCATCATATTAGCTTATACACACTTTTATTTGTATCGATTAGTCTTACAATACTAAAACCCTAAATGACAGTTTTGTAAGATAGTGCAGTTTTAACGTGTCTGACACTAAAGGTAAAATAGATTACAACCTCTTAAACACTAGATGAGGTGGCGTTTAGCATTTAGTTTAGTTTGGAATCACTTGATTTTTTTGATGTTCTATAGACTAAGCTGTAGGCCATCGTGAAATGTTGTTATCGGCTACCCCTTAAAATACTTCTAGTCTTACACCCTAAGCCCTTTGAATCCTAATAGACAATGTTTTTTGTTTTAGTAGTTGTTAATAACGATGAACAAAGAAGATTTAGTGGAAAAAACAAAGCGTACTGTTGAAAAGATATGCTAATGTGTTTAGAATAGTAGTAG
>DUTE01000186.1 GCA_012842235.1 Bacillota bacterium | reverse complement strand
TTTGGAGAGTTAAACAAAAAAGGAGTAGAACAATCATCTATCTATCGGGTGATAGTCGAAGGCCGAACCCCTTTATATGATCAGCTTAAAGAAGAGGTTTTAGAGTTAGAAGAAAGATTTAAAGAAGGCATAAATTATGCTTTAGAGTCATTAGTATTGGAGATTCTGCCTGATATAGACTATGAGACAATAAAACAGGAAGACAGCCTACCTGGTGAATTTATTAGAGAAGCGGAACGAATGATTGCTGAAGGATATAACGATGAGATAAAAGAGGTGCTTGATCCTCTTTATAGTAGATATGGCAATATTGTTGATGTATTTAGTGAGGAAGAATTAGAGTCAATCCTTAGAGCAAGTATTGCTCGAGGGCTCGATCTATTCTGGCGGGGTGATAAATCGTGAAAATTAAACAGATAGGTATTGAGTATTTTGGTATTTTTACTGACTTTACACTTGACCTCGCCCCAGGAATGAATTTTATTTTAGGTGAAAATGAAGCAGGTAAGAGTACACTTTTAGCTTTTATCCGCTGGGTGCTTTTTGGCTTTTCTAAGGGAAAGACTTGGGAAAGATACACACCAGCAAGTGGAAGTGCACAGAGTGGCTATCTTATTTTAGAACTTGATGATGGAAAAGAGTGTCTAATAAAAAGACAAGGTAGAACTCTAAAAGGTGATGTAAGTGTTCTTATAGACGGCAAAAATATGAAACCAAATATTTTAGACGATATTCTTGGCCCAATTACAGAAAATGTCTATAGAAATGTTTTTGCTTTTGGTCTAAATGAGCTTCAGACATTAAGTACCATAGAAGACAGTGAAGTAAGCAGTTTTCTTTATTCAAGTGGTTTATATCCAGGCAACTTACCACTTTCTAAGATTGAAAGCCTATTAGAAGAAGATAGTAAAAAGATTTATTCCTCGCATGGGGCTGCAAAGAGGCCAGATATAAATAGAAAAGTTATTGAACTAACAGAGCTAGAGGAGAAGCTTGAGGCTTATAAAAAGGAACCAGAGGAGTATAATCAGTGTCTATTAGAGATTGAGAAAAGTCAAAAAGAACTTCGAGATATAAGAAATCAGATCGAACAGACAGAAGACCGAAGAATAAGGTTATCAGTTACAGATCAGGGTTGGCAGCTTTGGAAAGATAAATTAGCCAAAGAAGAGGCTATTAGAGCTTTGGGGGTAAGTGCAGATTTTCCCTTAGAAAGCCTTTCTGAATTAGAGTTGCTTACTAAAGAAGTAAAAGAGCTTAGTGGTGAATTAGTTGAACTTAGAAACAAAACAATGAGAGTGGATGAAGATCTAAAAAAATGCCAAGTTGATGAGGTCTTTATTTCGCACGAGGCAGAGATAGTCTCGCTTTTTAATGACATCTCTAAATTCAAAGATCAGAAAGGTAAGCATAAAGAAGTTTCGTTAAAAATAGATGAGCTTTCAAAGACATTAGCCAAAAGAATTCCTTTGGAATTAGGTGAGGGTTTTAACCGAGAAAAATTAAAGAAACTGCAACTTTCTGGTGAGCTGAATGAACAGATACGTAATTACCAAGAAAAACTCTCTTCTTTTGATAATCTACTCCAAAAAAACAATGACAAACTAAAATCGTTAAAAGATCAAAAAGCTATCTATCTTGATGAAGAGAGAGATCTAAAAAGCGAGTTAAGTGAACTTAAGGTAAGAGACAACTATCCACAAATAAAAGAGGCCTATGATTCGTATAGACAAATTGCACCAAGTAGAGAGTATTTTAAACAACGTGCAGAAGATCTCCAGATGCCAAAGCCTAAACCTGCACACTCAAATCACGTGGCAATTATCATAGGGACAATTTTGATTGCTGTCTTGTCGACCTATTTTTTAATAGTGAATAAACCTTTATTTGGAGGATTAGGGCTAGCTTTTGCCACATATAATTTATTTAGTTATTTTAAGGCAAAGAAACAAGAGGCAAAAGAACTTGCTCAGTGGCAAGAAGAAGAAGAAAAACGCATGGAAGATCTTGGCCGTATTAAACAAGAATTTGAACAACTGCAAAAACGTTCTACTCAAGCCGCTGAGATCCTAGGTATTGACACAGAAATAGATGAAGAGGCTTTTAAGGCTTTAGGAGATACGCTTAAGGCAGAGGGAGAAGTTTTTTCTAAAAAGCAAGTAATTCAAGAAAAAATAGATAGTAATAGACTAAATCAGCAGTCTGTAGATAGGCAAATTGAAGCATTAGAAAAAGAGCTGCATACTAATGAGATCGAAAAAGCCGCCATAGACCAAAACTATGAAAGCTTTCTTAAAGTGAATCATTTACCTCTAAAAGAACCTCTTTCACTTCTTGAGTGGCTTAGTGCAGCAAGAGAACTTAGAGCAAGAATAGAAGAATTAGAAAATCGCGAAGAAGAAAAGAGTCTAATTGAAGGAAACATAAGGGATTTTGAGACCAAAGTAAATTTATTAGCTTCAGCACTAAAGAGAGATAAACCAACTAATTCGGAGATAGCGGTGATTTCCTGGCACAACTTGCTAAAAGAGAATCAAGAGCTTTTGCAAAAGAGAATAGATCTTTCTCATAGTTTAGATGATCTAAAGGTGCAAGAGAAGACGGCAAAAAATAACCTTCAACAAAGTCAGGATAGACTTACTAACCTGTTAGATAAAGGTTTTGCTAAAACACCTGAAGAGTTTCGTTCTCTTGCTGTTAAAGCTGAGGAAAGAAGACAGATTGAAAGAGAGATTAACTTAATTGAGTCAAATTTAAAAAACCTTGTTAAAGACGGCCATGATGATTTTTATACAGAGCTTAGAGAGCTAAGTGATGAGATCCTTCAAAAAAGACAGCAAGCTATAGTTGATGACTTAGAGAGATTAAGAGATAAAGAAGCTGAGTTGAATGAAACACTTGGTCGTTTATGGGAAAAAATTAGTCAGTTAGAGCAAGGTGATGAAGCGGAGAAATTGATCTTAGAAAAGATAAGCCTTGTCCAACAGATAAATTCTTCTGCAAGACAGTGGGCAGAGATTGTTCTTTGTAAACATCTTATTAACAAAGCCCGTCTAGTATATGAAAGAGAAAAACAACCAGGGGTCCTAAAGAAAGCATCACAATATTTTAAGGAGATAACTGCCAATCGTTATATACAGATAATTTCACCCCTTACTGAGCAGCGTTTTGAAGTTATAAGTCAGAACCAAGAGGTAAAAAGACCAGAGGAGCTTAGTCGAGGCACAGTAGAACAGCTTCTGCTGTGTTTGAGACTTGGATTAATTGAGGAATTTGCCAAAGAACAATCGCCTTTACCAATAGTTATAGATGATATTTTAGTAAACTTTGATCCCAAAAGATCAAAGAGTACTCTCGGGATTTTGTCACAACTAACAAAGAGGCACCAAATACTTTTCTTTACCTGTCAGCCTCATTTGGTTAGTTTGTGTGAAGAAAATGACATTCGCCACAATTTAACTGTAATACAAAGAGGAAACATAGTAGGATAAGATATGATTGAAAAGGTTTAATTTTGAGGTGATAACGATGTTAGAAAAGCTAAGAGTTGAGATCGACAAACTTATGCCCGAATTAGTACAGAGTATCAGCGAATTAATAAAGATCCCTAGTGTTGAAGATGAGACTACCATGTCAGATACAAAGCCTCAAGGTGAAGGGTGTTATCAAGCCTTAAAGAAAACGGAACAAATTGCAAAAAACCTAGGGTTTACATTTAAGAATGTAGGTAATGTGGCTGGACATGCACAGTGGGGTGAGGGCGAGGAGATAGTTGGTATCCTAGGCCATGTTGATGTTGTACCTGCCGGAACAGGATGGGAAGACGATCCGTTTAGTGGTAAGGTTGAAGGTGGTTATATTTGGGGCAGAGGAGCCATAGATGATAAAGGACCAACTCTTTCTTGCTTATATGCACAAAAAGCTCTAATGAACCTTGGTTTTCAACCTAAAAGGCGCATTAGAACAATAGTTGGTACAGCGGAAGAGACAAACTGGAAGTGTATGAAGACCTATTTTCAAAGTGAAGACAAACCTACCTTTGGGTTTACACCTGATGGTAAGTTTCCTATTATCCAAAGTGAAAAAGGGATCTTACACCTTGAAATCACTGCGCCGAAATCAGAAATATTATGGGCTTACAGTGGTGAGAGAACTAATGTTGTCCCCAATAGTGCTTTTGCAAGAGTGCCTGATAATCTATCAATAGGTTCATTGCTTCAACCAGTAACAGAAAAAGAAGCTATGGAGGCATCTAAGTGCAAGCTACCCGAAGGTAAATATGTAATGGCCAAAGGTGTGGAAGCCCATGGTTCAACTCCTCATCTAGGTCATAACGCTATAGTGGATCTTTTAATGGAGCTTGAGAAAGCGGGAATAGATCATCCTCTTTGTCAGTTCTTTGCTAAAATAGGTCAAACCCCAGATGGAGCACCACTTGGCATTAACTACCACCATGAAGTCGCTGGTACTCTATCTTGGAATCCAGGGTTATTGCGTATTAACGAAAACGAAAGTAAAGTAGTTGTTGATATAAGATACCCTTATGGTGTCGAACCAGAAGAGATTGTTAACCAGGTAAAGAAGCATTTGCCCGAGGGGTTAGAGGTCAAAATGCTTGGCGTAGGTGGAGACACAACAAAAGCTCCGCTACTTATAAGTGCAGACCATCCTTTAATTGTTAATTTGCAAAAAGCGTATAAAGAAGTAACAAAAGAAGAACCAACACTCCTAGCTATTGGTGGCGGTACTTATGCTAAAGCTATTCCTAATACAGTGGCATTTGGAGCGGAGTTTCCAGGCGAACCT
>DUTE01000185.1 GCA_012842235.1 Bacillota bacterium | reverse complement strand
TAAATGGACTACAACCAGATAATAACATCAAACAAAGCAAAACTAATAACACAACTGATATTTTTTCCTTCACCAAAAATCCTCCCATTTTTACCAAGTTTTATTGTAAAATGAACGTATTTGCCTACAAGCCTTATTTGTAAGATCTGTATAGCGATTCAACTTAGTTTTTGTTCAATCTTTTAGCTGATAGGCTATAAAATTCACTAATAATGTCCAAATCGTCTAGCTTTGTATAACTAAAGCTCTCATAAAACTCTCCTTCATTTCCTTCGAAACTAATTGATCGATTTAGTAGTGCGTTATTATAGATAGCAGTTTTTTCCCCATAACATCTAGGATGTTTTTTGTGTTTAGAAACTATTATTGGCGCAATTTGACTGTTAAATCTCGACTCTAACACCGGAAAAATAGGCACCATTGTTTTACCAATTTCTAAAGGAAGTGTTATTACCTCAATGGGTGCTTTGTCTTCTACGTAAATAGTATATGTGTTGCTTTTTTTACGAATCTCATAATTCAGAGAATCTTTAGGATTGTAAGGAAAACCATGATAGTTCGTAACTGTATAAATCATATAAAAAATTTTTGTATCACCGCTATAAGTAATACTGTCAACTCTTAAGTTGCCCACAGTTTCTTCAATAATATTTACATTTTTACTAGTGTAGGTATATTGCATACTAACTTTCCATTCAGATCCTAAATTTAACCCTAAAACATCTTTTTCTTCTTCAATAAAAACACTAACCGGTACTGACCAACCACTTGATAGACCATCTCTCGAATAAGCTTCAACAAAGTAGTAATATTGACCACTCAAATATGATTGATCTAAATAAGTGTTTTGAGTTAGATAGTTTTCAGTAAGTATTGTTTTGGGCCCATCGATTTCCTTACTTCGAGCAACTAAGTAACGAATATTACTATCTAGATCTAGATGCTTGTCCCAAGTTAAAAGAACCTTACTATCTTGGACTGTTGCTCTCAGATTATTCGGTTTGTTAGGTGGTTTTTGGATATCACCAATTTGAATGAATACACCACCTAGTTCAAAAAGAACATTCAGCTTAGTAACTTGAGAAGGCTTTATCTCGAATGTAGTTTGAGTTTTACATATTTCCTTATTGTTTTCATCTAAAAGACTTATCTCGGCTAACCAGGTTCTTGGTGTAAGATTTTCAAAACTGAGATATGACCAACTATTATTTATTTGCGTCGTCTTTTTTAAATCAGAATCAAACGGGTCTTTCAGAATGACTTGAACACTCTTTGCATGATATGTATCTGCAACAAATATACTGCCCACTAGTGTACCTTTATTTAACTTAAAATTTAGAATTAGTTCTGTAACTTCTCCTGCTTCTAAATTGAAAACTCGTTTAGCAGTAAATATGTCCCTAAGGCTTCCATCAGATATTAAAGATTGGGCAATAGCTGTAATCTTCCATTCACCAGGTAAAAGATTATTAAAGGTTGCTACAGCTTTATTCTCAATAACCGGTACTGTTTGAATAATAGTTGAGGGGCCTTCTAATAAAAAATAGATACTAGTAATCTCAACACCATCTAGAACACTTCTTGATTGATACTTATCTTGATCAAAAATAACAGTTACCACCAACTGTTTATTACCCTTGACCACATTATTTGGCGTGGAAAGAAAACAACCTGTCAAAAGCATCATTATAAGAAGTATTGGTGCTAAAGATTTTCGTATTACTCTCACATCAACACTTTTCCTCTCATAATAAATAAAAAAGCGAAAACCTAATACAATTTCAGGCTCTTACTTCTCTTAATAATATTTTTTTGTGTATTTTTTCGTTTTCTAACTATCTCTTATAATATATGTTAATAGTCCTTTTTGTCTAGTTCCTTGTACCTATTCTTTGGATACTTAAGCCTATTTTAGGTAAGTTTTTGCTGTTTTTTGCCATTTTTTAGCCGATTAATCTAATTCTGTACTTGAACATAGATTTTTGAGTCGTTTAAATATATCTACTCTTTAGTATCTGTTCCTAACTATTTTACCCTTTATCCTGCACAATAAAGAACAGAGTTCAAAACATTACAGTTATTAATCTGTTTAGCTAACATCTTTTCAATCATGAAGGACCTCCCTTTTATTGTAAAAAAGAGGTCCTTCATCTTTTTATTACTATTTTTTGTTAAACTTAGAAGGTGTTAAAAGCCAAATCCTAATCTTAAATAGAGCTCTGGCATTTTCCCAAATTTAATTGTATCAAGGGTAGGCTCCCCATGGTTAACAAGAAAAGATTTACCTACACCTACTTGTAGTGACATGAACGATGTTATCATATATTCTAAATCTACTACTGGATTAAATAAAAAGTTACTCTCAGTTATAATGGAATATTCCCGATTTAGAAAAGGATCGTCTGTTATTTCCTGAATAACAAGGGTCTTATCAAGACCACCTAAGATACTGCCGATCTTCATATTAAATTTGTCGGAAAAATTGATCTGTTTGGCTAGATACAAACCACCAGATTCAATTTTGATATTGGAAACCTTGTTTCCCTTTGTTCCTTTTAACGAGATTTCCATTCCCCCTCCACCAACAATAATGTCTCCTGAAACTTTACCATAACCAAAACCACCGTAGCCAAATCCATCTTCCTTTAGCTGAGGAAAACCTTGTTCAGCTAAAATAGTATTAATCCCTGTTAAGTCAAACTTTTGATAGGCTAAATATGAACCTCCACCACCATATCTAAATGCACCACTTGCAATAGAGATAGTTAGTACTAGAAAAGCAACAAACATAAGACGCTTTTTCATTTCCTTTCCCCTTTCTGTTCTAAATAACTACTAGGTTTTGGACATCAAGTTCTCCTAGCAATATCTAAGACATCTTTTTTCTCTATCAGTTACCTATATCTATGTATTTTGATCTAATTCCTCTGTTGTTTTCAGTTTGTAAAAAAAACCCTTAGGATTACACCTAAGGGGTAAAAATAATTCCGGCAACGACCTACTCTGCCACAGCGT
>DUTE01000015.1 GCA_012842235.1 Bacillota bacterium | reverse complement strand
TTTAACCATCACCTTTTGCAATTTAACGAAACAGAGTTTCTTGAAAAGTCAGATGACAAAAAATGTTACTTTGATGATGTAACAGAATGTCCTTTTAATCACAGATTTCTAGCCGTTGTACCGATAAAGGGTCGTGGCGAGAGACAGGGAACACTTCTTTTTACCCGTTCAGATCAAAATTTTACGGATGAGGATGCTATTTTATCAGAATACGGCGCAACAGTTATTGCTCTTGAAATATTCCGCTTAAAGAATGAGGCATTAGAAGAAGAAACTCGAAAGAGAGAAGCTGTACAAATCGCTGTAGATACTCTTTCATTCTCAGAGATTGCTGCTATGAAGAAGATCTTTGAAAACTTAGAAGGAGACGAAGGTTATTTAGTAGCAAGCAAAATTGCTGATGAGGCAAGAATTACTCGTTCAGTAATAGTTAATGCTTTGAGAAAGCTTGAGAGTGCTGGAGTAATTCAATCTCGCTCGCTTGGAATGAAAGGGACCTACATTAAGATTCTTAACGATCAGCTTAAAGAAGAGTTTGAGCGTCGCGATATGTAAAATGGATGTCCGACCTATTTTAATTAAATATTTTGTATAAGAGTCTCTAGAGAGAGTCATACTTAACCTGACTAGGTCTTTTTAAAAAGGAGGTCAGGAAATGGTCTGGATTAAACGCTCTTCTCTAGAGACTTATTCTTTAAAACAAGCTGTTCATGATGCTCTTGAGGAATGGTCAACAGCAAAGAGTTATTTTGAACAGGTAAGTGAACCAGATTTAGTTGAGTATGCTGTTTTAAGACTTGAGGCAGCGGAGAAACGTGTTTCATATTTACTACGTAAGGCAAGAGAGGATAGTGAGCCACCATGAACACGAAGTATTTAACAAGGGCTGCAATTATAGCTGCTATATATGCGATAGGAACTTATTTGTTAGGTTCTTTTGGTTCAGGCCCTATTCAGGTTAGAATTACTGAAGTTTTAGCTGTTTTACCTTTTTTTGATGCATCTGCTATCTTAGGTGTTACTGTTGGCTGTTTTATTGCTAACATTCTTGGCGGTTTAGGGCCATGGGATGTTTTCGGGGGTACTTTTATTACTTTTATAGCAGCTATTCTAACTAACAAAAGTAAAAGTAAGTTAGGTGCAATCTCATGGCCGATTCTTTTAAATGCTTTTGGAGTGAGTGCTTATCTATCGGTTATTTTTAAACTACCGTATTGGTATAATGTCGTTACCATATTTATTGGGCAATTTATTTCGATTGGTGTACTAGGTTATCCTTTTATGCTTTATTTAGAGAAAAATGCACAGTTTTTGGGACTAGACAACAGAAAAGAATATGATGTAAAATTAGATTCGGCCGGCGAAACAGACAGCAAAATTGATGCGAAATAAATATTTGCAAAGAGTTTGCAAAAAACTGTTGACGGCGACAAAATAAAGTGGTAACCTAAGGATGTTCGCCACAAAAACGGCGACAGAAACGAACCTTGAAAACTGAACAAAGCAAGACTTGTAATACAGCAACGCACTGTATTACAAACAGACAGAGACGCGTTAGACAAAAAAGG
>DUTE01000184.1 GCA_012842235.1 Bacillota bacterium | reverse complement strand
TAAGGGTCTCTAGCAAAATAGTTGTCGGCAAGTTTTTTGAGAATTAAGGTGCCCTGACCACGTACCCACACCAAAAAGATATCTTGGTTTTGAGGTTTTACTTCTGGATCGACAACTAAGAGATCACCTGGTATTAAAAAAGGAGCCCAATCATGATTAGATACTCGATAAACAAAAGATGTTGTGGATGTTTTTATTAAGCATAAAAAATCCTCTTTAGCATATTCATAATGCTTAGGTGAGTTAATTTGCTCTACAATAGGCAGATAGGTTTTTTCCAAATCCTCACGAATAATATCTTCGTTAGAAAAAGAGAAACTTCTATCTAATGCTACCTTCCGAAAGTCGCGTATCCCCTTAAACCCTGCTTGGTTTAACCAATAATAAACAGAACGGTTTTCAGCCCATCCCATGTGTTCAGCAAGTTGATTAACAGTGGCTGAGGGGTTTTCTCTTAAAAAACGAGCCATCTCTAGAATAACTTGATTTCCATAGTTGCTCAAATGTCCCCCTCCTTTTTTGACTTACCAAAAAACCTTATCTTTGTTCTAATTGCTAACATTTAGGCTAAAACCTTTACATAAAAAGGGTAAAAATACTAAAACGTATACACAAAATGTGTGTTTTAGTATCTTCTTTTAAAGATTAGAAGGAATTATTTGTGAGTAAGGGAATAATATATAATAGGCGAACATGGAATAAAGTATAGGTTTGCCTAACAGAATCGCTCTTTCGCTGTTAAATTATAGAGGAGGTTAGGCTATGGAAATACTTAAAGTATCTACGAACTCAGTCCCTAAATCTGTTGCTGGTGCATTGGCTGCTGTTTTAAGAGAAAAAGGCACCGCAGAACTACAAGCAGTTGGGGCGGGAGCAGTTAACCAAGCTGTAAAGGCCATTGCTATTGCTAGAGGTTTTGTTGCGCCTAATGGAATTGATCTTGTTTGCATTCCTGCATTTGCGGAAATAGAAATCGATGGCGAAGAGCGAACAGCGATTAAGTTTATAGTAGAACCGAGATAGTGCAATTCAAAGGACTGCCAATTGCTAATGGCAGTCCCTTTTTTTTGGCATAATTTACCATTTCTTCCCATATGAATAGGTAGACAAGCAAGAATCGGGGGGAGAAATGTGGCTGAAAATATACAGACAAGTGAAAATGAACTAATTAAGCGTTGTCGTTATCGTGAAGAGGAAGCTTTAGATAGTATGTTACGTAGATATTTGCCTATGGTAAGGCACATTGTTTCACGTTATCACTATACTACTTTAGAGCGAGAAGATCTTTTACAAGAGGGATTAATAGGTCTGTATGTTGCCTTAATGCAATATGATGAGACCTATGGGATTAAATTTAGTTCTTTTGCGTATATTTGCATTCTAAGAAAAGTGTTAAATGCTATAAAACAAAGTAGTAAAGCGGGTAACAAAACGTTAAATGAAGCTCTCTCTCTTAACTATCAGATAGGTTATGATGAGAATAGAGCTTTAATCGATCTAATCGAAGCAGAAAGTGGTGATCCTTGGGATAGGCTAGATAGAAAAAATAGTGATATCTCTTTTTACAAAGTCCTCAAGGAGCAGTGTTCACTTTTAGAGTTTGCTGTAAGTGTATTGCTTACAGAGGGGTATTCTACATCTGAGATTGAAAATGTTTTAGGTATTGAAGCTAAAGTTATCGACAACGCAAGAACTAGGTTGAAGCGAAAGTTGAGTCGGCTTCTTTTAGAAAATGGTTCAGTTTGCCAAGCGGGAGGTAAAAAACGTAGAAAACGAGAAGATCTCTACTATCAGTTACCTTGTTCAGTTGGTCAAAAATAAACGGGTCTGTTTAAGCAGACCCGATTTTCTTTAAACAATTTTAGAAATAAAAACGTAAAGTTGGCTAAGAGAAAAAATATTATGCCCTAAACTTTTAATAACAGAATTAAAATTTATTAAGTAAAATAGCTGTTTTAAGAAGGAGACAAAACAAAGTTGGAGAATAGTTTGTAGGGCAAACCTAGTTTTTGTTTATTTTAAGGGAGGTAGGTGTAAAAACGTAGATATATGAATAAAGTTGGTAGAGTTATCCAAATAGATCGGGTGATCCACGAACCTGTACGCCTAGCTATTATGTCCTCTCTTTACGAAAAAGAGTTTGCTGATTTTAATGGTCTTCTTGAAGAATTTTCGCTTACGAGAGGTAATTTAGCTAGTCATATTAAACGTTTAGAACAAGCCAAATATGTTGAAGTGATCAAAACATTTAAAGATCGCATACCACATACAACCTATGCTTTGACCAATAAAGGCCGCAAAGCCTATGAGAATTATTGGCACTTATTCGATGAGATACGCCAAAACATAGTCCTGGGGGGATAGTATGCAGTTAAAGAAACTTGAGATATATGGTTTTAAATCATTTGCAGACAAAACAGTTATTGAATTTCCTCAGGGTATTACTGCTATTGTAGGTCCAAATGGTAGCGGTAAAAGCAATGTAGCTGATGCTATTCGCTGGGTTTTAGGAGAACAATCAGCTCGTGAGTTAAGAGGAGAAAAGGTCGAAGATTTTATCTTTAGTGGTTCTTTAGAGAGACATAGGTTAGGCTATGCCCAGGTCTCATTGACTTTTGATAATTCAGATGGTTTTCTAGCTACAGAGTTTAGCGAACTAACAATAACCCGCAAAGCTTACCGCACAGGAGAAAGCGAATACTATATTAACAAGTCTCGTTGCAGATTAAAAGATATACAAGAGTTGTTTTTAGATACAGGTCTTGGCAAGAACTCTTTTGCTATGGTAAGCCAAGGCCAAGTTGATGCTATTGTCGAGGCCAAACCAAAAGAAAGACGGCTTTTATTTGACGAAGCTGCAGGTATTAATAAATACAAAGCTAAAAAAGATGAGACTCTACGAAAGTTAGAACGAACAGAGCTAGATCTATCTCGTGCTACCGATATTGCCATAGAGTTAGAAAACAGGCTAGAGCCTCTCAAAGATGCCAAAGAAAAAGCTGAAAAATACTTAGAGATATCAAAAGAACTTAATGAAGCAAAAGAATCTTTAATGCTTGCTGAATTATGGGAACTTTGGCAAGGCCTAAACGAAGCTAAAAAAAATAAGGCGGAAAAAGAAAACGAGTTAATAGGTTTAAACTCAAAGCTCTCTGGGTTTGAAGCGACAGAGGCTAAAGTAAAAGAAGAACTAAGGATTTTAGATGAAAGTATCTCCTCGAAGCAACAGCATCTCTACGAGATTGAGCAGAGCTTACAAGATCTATCTAGTGATCTTAGAGTTTATAAAGAAAGAAAAGAAAACCTCTATGATAAATCAAAGCTTTTTAAAGAAACAATCAGAGAAAAAGAGTTGCAGATAGCCGAAAAAAAAGGGGCAATAAAGAAAGCTAGAGATAAAGAAGAAAATCTTAAACACGACCTGTTCAAGATAAAAGAAACCTTAACAGAGAAACAAAAAGAACTAGAAGAGTATCTTCAAAGTAAACAAAATGCTCGAAAAGAGCTTGAAAATCTGAAGGATCTTTTGTTTGAAAAAAGCCAAGAGATTTCTGAGCATAGAAATACAAAAAATCAAGTAGAGCGTGAGATTGAACTTGGATTGCTTACATTAACTAAGACAGAAGAACTGCTTGCAGAAAAAAGAAAGGAACAGGAGTTAACAACAAATGAAGTAGATAAGTTAACAAATGAAATTAAAAAAGCACAGACAATCTGTGAAGAACTTACATTACAAATAAAAAATCAGGCAGAGTTTATCTTAGGAACTGAAGAAAAATTAAAAACTAGCTTTCAGGATTTTCATAAGAAACAGGATGCTTACAGGCAAAAGAGTGCTCAACTTAAGGCACTAGAGACTACTGAGGCAGAGTACTACGGATACTATGAAGGGGTTAGATCTGTTTTAAAAGCTTCTTTGCCTGGGGTTTTAGGAGTTGTAGCAAAGCTTGTTGATGTGCCTGATCATATAACCAAAGCAACAGAGGCGGTTTTAGGTGCCCAGCTTCAGGGGATAGTTACCCAAAGTGATGTTGCTGCAGAAAAGGCTATTCGGTTTTTAAGAGAAAATCGTCAAGGTAGAGCAACCTTTTATCCTTTGAATCTGATTGAAGCAAGACCACTGCCTGAAAAAGACAAAGTCTTTTTAAATTCAGATGGGGTCCTTGGCCTCTTAGCTGATTTTTTAGGGGCAGATTCTCATCTGCGTGGTCTAACTGAGTATCTTGGTGGCAGAACCTTTGTCACAGATAGTTTGGAAAATGCTAGAAAGCTTGCACAAAAAAGCCATAGTCGTTATCGTATTGTTACTTTAGATGGAGATGTTATCTGGAGCGGCGGTACTATGACAGGTGGGGAAGAAAAAGAAGAAAAAGTTGGTCTTTTGAAAAGACAATCGATAAAACGAGATTTAGAAGATGAATGCCAAAAAGAGGCTGAGCATCTAGAAGAGTTAGAGAAACAACTAGACTAACTTCAGTTCAAACTGTGCCT
>DUTE01000447.1 GCA_012842235.1 Bacillota bacterium | reverse complement strand
ACAGTTTCCTTTACTTAAAGGATTTTTAGATGGATATATGACAATGGATGCTATCGCGGCTCTTAATTTTGGTATTGTAATCTCCCTTGCCTTAAAGGGAATGGGAGTAACAGAAGAAAAAAAACTTGTGTCAAATACAATAAAGGCAGGAACAATAGCAGGATTGTTATTAGCAATTATATATGGAATGCTTGCATATTTAGGAGCAGTTTCGCAGACAAGGTTTGGGATATCTGAAAATGGGGCTCAAGTGCTTACAAATGTAGTATTTTACTTATTTGGACAAAAGGGAGCAGTATTATTAGGAGTCATATTTTCACTTGCTTGCTTGACGACATCAGTCGGACTTTTAACTTCCTGTAGCCAATATTTTGCTAAGTTAATGCCGAAGGTTTCGTATAAAACCTTTATAACAATATTTTCTATATCAAGCATGATATTTGCAAATGTAGGATTGACACAAATACTTAAATTTTCGGTTCCAGTACTGACTGCTATATATCCAATGGCAATTGTTCTTATGGTACTTGCAATCTTAGATAATTTTTTCAAGGGAAATTCTTATGTATATTTATTTACTATGTTATGTACTTCTTTTGTCAGTATCTTTGATGCCTTAGGGCAATTTGGCATAAAAGTTAATATCCTTAATAGTCTGCCATTTTATTCAAAGGGACTTGGTTGGATTGTCCCAGCAGCTGTTGGTGCAATAGTAGGATTTATCTACGGAAACCTAAAAAATAAAGGGTTGAGTAAAAATATAAGCTGGAATTTGAATAAGTAAAGATAAAAATAAAGAACGCTGTTTAAACCGTTTATTGGATATAAGCGTAGAGTGAGAAAAAGTTTGGGCATAGGATATGTGGCTTTAGGAACAACGAGGTAAGTGGCATTTAAGCGGGTATCTAAGTTTAACTCGACCTAGAACGATGCTCAAACCTTTGGATATTATATTCGGGTTTTTAAAACATTGGTTTTAAGTAAATGAACTTCTCTAAGTGGTTCATACAACTATTTAAGTATTGAAAGCATAGGATTTTTGTCAACTATAGATGGCGATGTTATTTTTCTGAATTTAGGTTACTATTATAGTAGACCATCGGTAATACTCCTTTTGGTTGTCGGAGTTTCCGATGGTCTTTGTTTGGCTTCTGTGAACTTAATGAGATTTAATCCAAAAGAATTACTGAGAAGAACTAAGGGACATATTGACAGAATTAATTATGAAGCATAATATAGATCATATCAAGTATTTTCGATATGAGGTGAACAAATATGGATACTATATATGAAAAACAGGCAAAAGTGTTCAAAGCCTTCTGCGATGAAAAGCGTTTGCAGATACTTGAATTGCTTCGAGACGGTGAAAAATGTGCTTGCACTTTAGTATATGAGCTAGATATGGCACAATCTACGCTATCTTATCATATGAAGATCTTATGTGAGTCGGGCATCGTTGATAGCCGAAAGGATGGGAAATGGACACATTATAAGATTAGCAAAGAAGGTAGTAGCTTTGCAGTTAAACTCCTTAAAACCTTAACAACTCTAAATACTGCAAAAGAATAAAATAACTGTAAATAGAGGCCATCAGGAAGATGGCTTGCTATGACAAGGATATATCGAAAAATCTTGATATATCCAACTATTAAAGGAAGTGAGGTTAAGGCATGCAAGTGATAAAAGGGGTTTGGGATTTTATCCAAATTCAAATTTTAGGTATGCAATGGCTGAATGATTTAATTGGTAAGGGTCTAACAGCGTTAAGGCTAGATATATCCAACCGGTGGATAGGAAGTGTTCAGTTTTTTCTTTATGATGTTATAAAAATTACCCTTTTGTTATGTCTTCTGATTTATATCATTAGCTACATTCAGAGCTATTTTCCGCCGGAACGTAGTAAAAAGATATTGGGGCGATTCCAGGGAATTGGAGCAAATTTTGTAGCAGCACTACTTGGAACGGTTACACCGTTTTGTTCCTGCTCATCTATACCCTTATTTATAGGATTCACATCTGCAGGTTTACCGCTTGGAGTAACTTTTTCATTCCTCATTTCATCTCCCATGGTTGATCTTGGCTCTCTTGTTCTGCTGATGAGTATATTTGGAACAAATGTTGCTATTTTATATGTGACATTTGGACTCGTAATTGCTGTGGTTGGTGGTATTATCATCGAAAAAATGCACATGGAAAAGTATGTAGAAAGTTTTATCTTGACAGCTAGAAGTGTGGATGTAGAGTCTCTAGATCTGACAAGACAAGATCGTTTGATTTATGCGAAAGAGCAAATGCTTTCAACCTTGAAAAAAGTTTTACCATATATTCTTATTGGTGTTGGGCTCGGTGCTATTATTCATAACTGGATCCCCGAGGAATGGGTGGTATCCCTGCTGGGAAGCAATAACCCCTTCGGTGTAATCTTGGCGACCTTAATCGGTGTACCCATGTATGCTGATATTTTTGGTACCATTCCTATTGCAGAAGCACTGCTATTTAAAGGAGCTCAGTTGGGGACGGTGTTATCCTTTATGATGGGAGTCACTACGTTGTCTCTGCCATCTATAATTATGCTTCGCAAAGCTGTTAAACCTAGATTGTTGGCATTGTTCATTGGTATTTGTACGATAGGCATTATT
>DUTE01000183.1 GCA_012842235.1 Bacillota bacterium | reverse complement strand
TTTTCCTATTTGTGTTTGCGGTAAAATTTAACGACTAAAGACTTCTGATCTCTGCTATCTATGGATTGCTTTATTTTGGTTTTTTTGTAGTACAATAGTGAAGAGAGATAGCTAAACAGCTAAACTTTGGGGGAGTTATTGTTGAAAGTTACTTTAGCACAAACTGATTTAGATGGTTTAACTCTTACAGATCGTATGAAAACCATATATCGTTTTATGGAAAAAGGTAGGAAAAAAGGCACATCACTTGTACTTATGTCACCTTTTAACGATTTCGATGAACTTTTAGAGTTAGTCGAAGGCAAAAACCGTTTTTTAACTGGTACACAAGATTACCCAGATATCTTTTTGCTTTTAACAGCAAAATCTAAAGGACAGTTATTAGCAAAGTTGATTTTAGAAGGTGAGGTAGTTAACGAGGCTTTTGTTACAGAGGGTTCAAAAAGATTGCATTATGTTAGAAATATATATGGCTGGGAAGTATTTTTAAATATGTCTTATTCTGTACCCGATATTAAAATCCCTAACAAAAGTCTTATTTGTCATTTTAACCTTGAAAAATATTGTTTCAAAGAGTTAAATAGTATGTGTGGGGCTTCATTTCTTATCAATCATGTTCAAGACAGATCAGGCTCTAGCTTTTTTCATAAAGGCAGTTATTTTGAACTAGAAAGAGAATGTGAAAAGACAGAGACATTTTGTCTTGGAAAGGTGCAGACAACTTATGGGGTATTTTAGTAAGAAATGCCTATAATAACAGATTTGTCTGGGATTGAGACCTACTTTACTATGAAACAATATAATTGTTCTATCGTAGTAATAGATGAGATCCGTAAAAAGCTTGCTACCAAAATACAGAAGGGGTGAGATAGGTATGAAAAAAACAGTCGCCTCTGTTTTTATTGTTTTAGTCCTAATAAGCACAGCATTTGCTTCTTTTCACTATGAAATTGAGTGGCAAAAAGAGATTCTCGAGGTTGGTCCTCAGGGCAAAGTGATGTTAAACAAATCTTTTTCTTTCAAAGTCTTGCCTGAGTCGACTGAAAAAGGAACAGAAGTATGGGTTGGCTTACCTACAAAAGGAACATCAGTAAGTAATGCTATGTATTTCAAAAATGGCATGTACACATCTATGGATTATAAAATTAAAAGGTCAGATAGTAGCCAGCATATAATTTTTCAAGATTTCCCAGCAATATCACCAGGTGAGAGTTTGGTCTTTGAATTTTATGCTGAGATACCTGATCTTATTTATTGGTTAGATAAAGACCAACTAGATAAGGAACTTAAAGATCAACTTGTTTCCTTATCATATATCCCTGCTTGGTGGGATAAGGCTGAAACAAAAGACTTAATTGTGGAATTCCGTTTTGCTCCCAAATTAGATGTGAATAAAATTACTTATCTTCACAATGAGCCTGTAGTTAAAGAACAACAGTATAATGTGGCCAAAGCAATCTATCATTATCAAGATTTAGCTCCTAATTCAAAAATGCAACATGCGATTATCTTGCCCAAAGGGTACTTTAGTGAAGTAAAGCACAAACTCCTAAA
>DUTE01000182.1 GCA_012842235.1 Bacillota bacterium | reverse complement strand
GAACTACCAGCTATGAATAGACAAGTTCTTCAAAAGTCGCATTTTTAATGCCTTCTACCGAACCAAATCTTCTTAAAAGTTCTTTTTTGCGCTTAGGACCAATGCCAGGAATATCATCAAGGCGTGATTTAACCTGCCTTTTTTGCCTGAGATTTTGGTGGTAGCTAAGTGCAAAACGATGGGCTTCATCCCTTATCCTTTCAAGAAGATGTCTTGCATAAGAGTTCTCGGGAAGAATAATACCTTCACCCTCAGGTCTTATAAAGATCTCTTCTAATCTCTCTGCTAGAGAGATAACAGGTATATCAGAAAGACCTAAATCCTGAAAAACCTCTAGTGCTGAAGAAAGCTGACCTTTGCCACCATCGATAACTACCAGATCAGGAAAGTTAGCAAATTTTGCTTTTTTTGCCTCAAGTTCTTGAGATTCTATTAACTCTCTCTCCCGTAGTCCTTGGGTAAAACGACGTCGCAAAACCTCTTGCATTGAGAGATAATCATTAGGAACATCGGTGCTTCTTAAGCGAAACCTTCTATACTCAGATTTGTTAGGGACACCTTCTGTAAAAACGACCATAGAAGCTACAGTGTCACTTCCCTGAATATGCGAAATATCATAACATTCCATCCGATGCGGAGTAAACGACAACTCAAGTATCTCAGAAAGTTCTTCTAAAGCCCCAACTGTCCTTTGGAATTCGTTTTCTTCTCTTAGTTCTTTTTCTTCAAGTGTAACTTTGGCATTTTTTATTGCCATATCAACAAGTTGTTTCTTTTCTCCCCTTTGAGGAATACGGACCTCAACTTTTCTACCTTTTTGCTCTCTTAGATACTCTTCTAATACCTCCTCCTCTCCTGTTTTTTCAGGAATCAATATGAGATTAGGAATAGACTCAGTGTTACCATAGTATTGTTTCAAAAAAGCACCTAAGATCTTTGCTGTATCTAGTTCATTATTCTCTAAATAATAGTTCTTTCTGCCACTAAGTCTTCCTTTTCTGACAAAATAAACTTGGGCACAGACTCTTTCTTCACTGTAAGCAATTCCCACTACATCCCAATCATCTAAAGCAGCAGAGATCACTTTCTGCTTAGCAGTTACTGCTTCAATATCTCTAATCTGATCCCTAAGTTTAGCTGCTCTTTCAAACTCTAATGCCACTGAGGCATGTTCCATCTCTTGCTGTAGTTCTCTTATGATCTCTGTCTCTTTATTATCTAAGAATAGACAGATACGCTCAATAAGTTTTCTGTACTCCTTAGGATCTACCTCACCTGTACAAGGGGCAAGACAGCGTTCTATATGGTATTGGAGACAGGGACGGGAGACTCTTTCGCCATATTTTACATTCTGCTTACAGCTACGGATAGGAAAAAGGCGGTGGATCAGATTTAAGGTGTTTCTTACAGCTGAACCATCAGAGTAGGGACCAAAATAACGGCTACCATCTTTTTTGATCTTTCTTGCTAAAAAGACTCTAGGGTACTCTTCTTGGAGAGTTACTTTGATTAAGGGATAGTGTTTATCGTCTT
>DUTE01000181.1 GCA_012842235.1 Bacillota bacterium | reverse complement strand
TTACAGGTGGAGGAGGAGGGTGCGAAATAGCGAAAAACAGCTCTCCTTTTAATGCTCCTCTTCATTTTGTTAAAGTAGATGTAACTGATAATGGGCTAAAAGTTACAGCTATTAAACCAGGTGGAGAAGTTGTAGATTCTTTCACAATAAAACAATAGTGTAAGATAGCTAGAGATGGTCAGAATGTCTAGCTTTATCAAGAAAAAGCCTTAGATCGGTAGAAAAAAAAGTAAACCGATATTAAACTGCTAATAAAGGCAAGGATATCTATGGGGTGTTACTATGGATGTAGTAAAAATCTACTCTAATATAATAAAAAGCAATCTAAGTAAGCCAAAGGTTGCCCAGGGTTTTTTGCATACTGGTTTGTATTTGGGGGAGAAGTTTGTTAAATTATTTCCCAATAAACGAATTCCTCAGTCATTACAGTATCTAAATTGGATCTGTTTTCAAAACATTAGAAAACCACTTTCTAATCAGGAAAACTCTGTTTGGGTCAATGCTTTTGCCCCTACTGAATTGCTACATGCTATAGATGTTTATCCCCTCTTTATTGAAGCCTACTCTTCTTTTATGTCAGGATTTTATATTGAGGATTCTCTTGTTGATTTAGCTGAAACTAGAGGAATAGCTAACACTCTTTGTAGTTTTCATAAGATTTTTCTCGGTGCAGGTGAAGCAGGGATTTTGCCAAAGCCGAAAATGGCCTTTACTACATCTATGGTCTGTGATGCAAATATTAATACCTTTAGGTATCTTACCAATAAATATCAAGTGCCCCTTTTTGCTATAGATATCCCCAGTAAATATTCTCAAGAATCGGTGATGTATGTAAAAAATCAGCTATTAGAGCTTAAAGAGATTATTGAGGATAATTTTTCACGAAAGATAGAACTAAATAAATTAAGAGAGATTTTGCAAAGAGAAAACCAAACCAATTTACTTCGAAAAGAATATATGAGCTATCTCTCTAAAAGAGCCTTACCTAATGCCTTAGTTTATGAGATGTATATGATGTTTACCTCTCATGTCTTTATGGGCACAGAAGAGACTCTAAGGTTTTATAGCCTTTTACTTAATGATATTAAAAAGGCTCCGCCTAAAACCGGACCTAGCTTGTTCTTCATCCAACTATTACCTTTTTATGAACCTAATTTCAAAAGACTTCTAGATTATAGTTCAGATTACCATATCTTAGGTTGTGACTTAAACTATGACTATTTAGAACCAATCGACCTTGAGGATCCATATGAGGGCTTAGCCCAAAAGTTAATTAAAAACATTTATAATGGTTCATTTGCTAACCGTATAGAATCAATTTCCAAGATAATTGAGACTATTAAACCAGATGGGGCAATTCAGTTTTGTCACTGGGGTTGTAAACAATCTATAGGAGGAATCAACCTACTTAAAGATGCTTTAGAGCAAAAAGGAATACCCTTTTTAGTAGTAGATGGTGATATAGTAGACAAACGAAACAATCAAGAAGGCCAGATAAACACACGTCTTGAAGCGTTTTTAGAGATGTTAGAGAAAATCTAAGAAGGTGAAAAAAGTGATAGGTTATGTCTGTAAATATACACCTTTAGAGATCCTTAAAGCGTTTGGTGAAACACCTGTCATGCTTTGCCCGAAGCAAGGTTTATCAGATGAGATTTCTTTAAGTCTCTTTCACAACAATATGTGTAGTTACGCTAAAGCAGCATTGCAGGCAGTAATTGAGCAAGAGATAGATGAGATAGTGCTTACAACTTGTTGTGATAGCATAGAACGTCTCTATGATGTTTTGCAAACTAGGGTTAAATTTGCTTACATAATTGATCTACCACGCAAAACAGATCAAGAGGCAATAAAGCTTTATACTAAAGCCTTAAAAGACTTTATTAATACCTATAGTGAATATAAGAAAACCTCTTTTAACTGGGATTTATTCCAAGATATCTGGTATGAAGAGTACGCTAATAGAGTGGTTTTACCTAACGAATATATTGCTTTAGCCGGAGCAAGATTTGATGAGGAGATTTTGAATTGGCTAGAGAAAAGAACCTCTGTACCAGTAGTGAATCTTTCGTGTACAGGTAAATTACGTCTTGGCAAGTGGCAAGATAATGAAGATCTACTTCAAGGTTATAGCGAGAGTTTATTAAATAGTTATCCCTGTAAAAGGATGTTTTCTGCTAGAGATCATTTTCTCTCGGCAAGAAAACCTCAGGGCATTATCTACAATACGATAAGTTTTTGTGATTTTTATGGTTTTGAATATGCAAAGCTCAAGAGAGAAACAGAAATACCTTTGGTAAAGATTGAAACCGATTACTCAAGCTCTATAAGTGGTCAAATTGCAACTAGGATAGATGCTTTTCTAGAAACTTTAGATATAAAAGAAAAAAACACCAAAGGTACAGGCCATTATTTTGCTGGTATTGACAGTGGTTCTACTTCAACAAACGCAGTTATTGTAGATGCTGAAGGTAAAATACTCGGTTATGGAATTTTACCAACAGGAGCAAAGCCAACACTATCGGCGCGCTTGGTTTTTGAGGAGGCATTAAAAAAGGCAGGCATACAGGAAGATGAGATAGCAGATATTGTCGCAACCGGTTATGGACGTATCAGTATACCTTTTGCCTCACGTGCAGTTACTGAGATAACCTGCCACGGTAAAGGTGCATTTTACTGTAACAACTCAGTACGTTCAATAATTGATATTGGTGGACAAGACAGTAAAGCAATTAGACTTGATGATAATGGAAATGTAATTGATTTTGTCATGAATGATAAATGCTCAGCAGGTACTGGCAGGTTTTTAGAGCTTATGGCAGAAGCTTTGGAAATCCCTCTTGAAGAGATCGGGGAAAACTTTGATCAAGAAGGTCCCAACGAAGAGATAACAATTACTAGTATGTGTACAGTGTTTGCGCAATCAGAGGTAGTCTCTTTGGTTGCTCAAAACAAAGATCAACGGGATATTATCTTTGCTCTAAATAGATCGGTTGCTAGCAAAGCAATTTCTCTTCTTGATCGTATAGGTAGAGAGAGCGCCTATATGATGACAGGAGGGGTTGCCAAAAACGCTGGTGTGGTTTTAGAGCTTGAAAAGCGCATAGGAGAAAAACTAATCATACCTGAGGAACCACAAATAATCGGTGCTTATGGTGCTGCTCTTATTGCTAGTGGGAAATAAAAAACATAGTCTATTAGAGAGTTCTCTTTGGTTGCAAAAAAACGTAAATACTAAGGGCAAATGACGGTTGGTAGATAAAAAGCTTTAGGTGATTTTATTTTTAAGTTTTTTAAAATAGAGGTTGATCTTTCCTTTAGAGGGTGCTATAGTATAAAAAGAATCCCGAGTGATTTGGTTGGAATTAAAAAAGGAGGTTGCTCATGAGACTGTCTACCAAAGGCCAATATGGTTTAAGGGCTGCTCTTGACCTAGCAGATAGATATGGTGAAGGACCTGTGCCTCTTAATACAGTTGCAGAAAGAGAAGAGATCTCCGAGCACTACCTCGAGCAAATAATGGGTCAACTGCGAAAAGCTGGTGTAGTTACTAGCATAAGAGGAGCTCAAGGAGGCTATCAGCTCTCTCGTAGTCCAGAAGAGATTACAGCAGCTGAAGTAATAGATGCACTAGATGGTCCAATGGTTCCTGTTGAATGCCTCTCTGATGATGGTGGTTGCAAAAGAAGCTCTTTTTGTGCAGCCCAGAACTTATGGAAGAGATTAGCTGATGCTATGGATTCAGTTCTAGGCTCTACAACACTTGCTGATTTGGTGGAAGAAAATCGCCAAAACCGAGGTAATGAAGATTTTATGTATTTTATCTAAAGAATG
>DUTE01000180.1 GCA_012842235.1 Bacillota bacterium | reverse complement strand
TAGGTTTGACCAATTCTTTTTAAATTGTTTTCTTTAGAAATCTGCTGCTGAAGCGTTAAGACCCTGTTTAATCTATCTAAAGCAATTTCTTCTGGAACAGCAGGAGTTAAGGTGCTCGCCTTTGTTCCTTCTTCAGGTGAAAAAACAAAGACACCTACATGGTCAAAACGAGTAATTTCCATAAATTCCATAAGCTCGTTAAAATCAGCCTCTGTTTCACCTGGGTATCCCACTATAAAAGTTGTTCTTAATGCTATATCTGGCATCTTCTCCCTTAACTTACTTATTAGCTTATAGGTATTTTCTTTTTTAAAAGGCCTTCCCATAGATTTGAGAACGTTCTCAGAAATATGCTGCAATGGTAGATCAATATAGTGACAAAACTGTTTGGTCTCTGCCATAGCTTGAATAATTTCATCTGTAAGCCTTGTGGGATAAGAATAAAGAGCCCTTAACCAGATATCTTCAGGAAGCTCATCCCCAAGCCTATATAAAAGTTCGTCTAAACCTTTTTTTTCAGGTAAATCTTGCCCATAGGCCGTGGTATCCTGAGCTACAAGAGTAATCTCTTTTACTCCCTCTAAAACCATCAGCTTTGCTTCGTTGACTATATCATCAATTGACCGACTGCGTTGGTTGCCCCGAATAAGAGGAATTGCACAATAGGCACATCGGTTGAGACAACCTTCAGCAATTTTTAAATACGCCAAATAACTAGGAGTAGATCTGATTCTTGGTGACGAACAAACTACATAGCCTGTCCTTTCTATAGCTAGAGGCCTCTGGCCTTTTAGCACCTTATGGACTACTTCATTGATGTGAGGTAATTCCTCAACACCTAAGATACCATCTATCTCTGGCATCTCTTCTAGAAGTTCTTTACCATAGCGCTGAGCCAGACACCCCGTCACAATTAAAGCTTGACACCTGTGTTCTTTTAATTCACTTGCTTCTAAAATTGTATCTATTGCTTCTTGCTTAGCACTTTCAATAAAACCACAGGTATTTATGATTATGATATCAGCATCCTGTAGATCCTCGATAATCTGAAATTGTTGACTTAAAAATCCCAAAAGCACCTCTGAGTCAACAAGGTTTTTGGGACAACCTAAATGGATCAAGGCAACTTTGTGCAAATATTAACACTCCCTCGACAGCTACTAGAAAGATTATAACATATCAACTAAGAATCTAGTCTTGGAAAACTACAAATATTATTTTCTTGTGTTTTAGCCCAAAAAACTTCTTGCAGCTAAAACAAGTTTCGCTCTTTCACGGTATCCTGTTTTTCTATATATACTACTTACATGGTTCTTTACTGTTTTGATACTTATATAGAGCTTTTTTGCAATCTCCTCATTACTTAATCCTTCCGATAGATATACTAATATCTCCTGTTCTCTTGTGGTAAGGCCCTTAAAGGGATCACTAAGAAAAAGAAGTACTTGATCTAGTGCAGAAGAAATTCTTTTTAATCCCTGTTTGACACAGATACCTTTTTGAAGTTTTTCCCTATCATCTACGCTAACCTTAGTAATTTCTAAAAGGATAGATAAACAAGCAATGTTTTCTTCCAATTCGATTAGACCATAGTTGCCTATCTCCCTTATTGTTTTTGTTAGAGATTTAGTTTGCAAAAGCAGACTGTCTAATTTTTCATCAACACTCTTGACTAAAATAGCCATCTCTTGCTCTAGCTCTCCATCTATCTCTTTTAACCTGGCTTTTAGGTCGTCTAAAGCAGGCTTTTTTTTATTATACAGTTCGATCAAACCCTCTAAAGTTTTGCTCCATTTAATTCCTAAATATTGACTCTCGACCGACATTCGCACGCCCTCCTTATAAAGAGGCCTAGCAAGCCTACAAGCCTATACTTGCATCTTTAAACAGTTCATATTTTTCTTGGCACTTGCTATAGAATATGTAAAGAGTTAATAAGTAGCCACTTAGATAGATAATGAGACCTAGATTAAGATAAGTTCTTTCCTAAAGCTTGCTCTTCTAAAGCAAATCCTTGGGAATCTGTTGGTATGTTTAATTGCAATTTAGTACAGCAAAAAAAATGTCAGCTAAACAATCTATAAAGGAACAAATCTATAAGGTTAGCGGTTAAGACATGAAGTTTTGCCAAAATCGAAAACAAAAAGAGCTGTTCTACTATTAACTAACTAGTTGGTTGTGTAACAACTCCTGTTTTTTTCACAAATGCAAAAAACGAGCCCTAAAAGAGCCCGTTTTTTCAAGACTTTAACCTACACTAGTGTAAATGGCATAATTCAAAGTAGAGATAGGAAAAAGTCTAGAAGTGCCATATCATTTTATATGGATATGAAACAAAAGGAGGCATTGCTCATCGCTTTCTACTAAATTAGTGGTTTGTGCGAAACCCCTTTTCAACCCAAAAGAGACAATTTTACAAACATCTAAAGATTTAGATCGTCATCATCAGGCAAGATGTAGTAGAGAATGATTCTTGCAATCCCTAAGAACAAAGGTATTAAACCGCCTAAAAGAGCAGGTGTAAAGCCCATAAAACTAAGACCTATAGTTAATGCTCCACCTACAGCCACAAGAGTTACCCCTGAGCGGAGATTGCCTAATTTAGTCACGGGTTGATCTGAATCACTTTTTAATAACACCTTTTTTGCTACCTCAGGAGATGCTCCCTCTTTGAGAAGCAACTCTTTCTCTTTATAAGAAAAATAGTTGGAAATAACAACCATTACAGTAACAAAGCCAAAAACTATAATAAGAATTGCTATTGTCAAGGACATTACCACATCACCGCCTTTTTAATATCTACAGATCCCAGATCAGCTCTGAGATAAAGCTTATTTATTGGTGTTTCCATGCCTAAGACACCAACCGATATCTTACCTAAGCCTTGGGTAGTAGTATTTGATAGAGGAAAATCACTATTTAGACTACCTAAATCCACTTTGGCATCGATATAGGCAGATGAATCTGGAGGTAATGTAAGTTTAACACTTCCAAGATCAGCTTCAAACCTTGAGTCTTTGGCTAACGATCCAACATAAACTATCTCTCCTAGGGAAGCCTCTACAAAGACTTTATTATATGGTGTGATATTGTTAAGTTTAACTGAGCCAAAATCAGCTTTTACTATCAGATCTCCCACATGATTATCCACGTTTACAGCACCGAAATTTGCCTTAACATCTAAATCTCCTGATCCACCATAAATATCTAACGCACCAAAAGGTACATCAACTACAAGATTTGATGTGTCCAAAGGTATTGTTATTGTACCATTAAACCCTGTTTTCCCACTAAGTTCTTTAGGTTGTACCCACTTTAAGATTACCTCGTCACCATAATGCTCTTCCGAGATATATGACTCATTAAACAACTTCATATTCTTTTTTCTATCTGAGAGAATCTTGTAACCATCAAAGATTATTTCGTTGGTATCACCATATTCAACAGTTATATTACCAACAAAATCATACAAACGTATGGTTTTTGCCCCCAGAAATCTTTTCGAATATGGCTCACTATAATCAGGAGAGCTCAAACTAATATTATTACCCATTGAAAAGAAAGGTCCCCAATTTAAACTTCTCCATGAATATCCTACAACCACTGCACTTTCGTAGATACCCCAAAGAACAAAGATCTGCATTACAACAAAAAACAAAAGCCAGATCCGTTTCATATCAGCTCTCCTTCCCTAGCAAATAGAAGATCATATACATGTTGCCCACAAAAAGGGGTATTAGACCCCCAAGAAGCCAAGGCCCCTTACCCAATGAATAGAGGCCAATAAATAAAGCTAGTCCCACAGCTATATTATTTAGGCCTTTAATAAGGAATGTGCTAAATGCATATTTCTTGCCTCGAAAAAGCTTTTGTTTTTTATACTCGTTGTAAGTAGATAAAATACCAATTGTCGTAAAGAATATGACGACAACTACAACAATAGCTAAAAAACTCACCACTTCCTTCCCCCTTTACTTCATCTCTTTTTCCTTAAGACAATATCTCTGACTAGATGATTCATTTCTGGTTACTTTATATCTTTATGCTAAATTTTCATAAGATTGATACTGGAGTTGGTATAGCTTGTAATAAAGTCCACCCTTTTTTAAGAGTTCCTGATGGGTGCCGATTTCAACAATTTCCCCTTTATGAAGAACTATGATCTTGTCTGCATGCTGAATCGTCGACAATCTATGAGCAATTGCTAGGGTTGTTCGGTCTTTTGTCACTTCTTTTAAGGCCTTTTGAATTAACACTTCTGTCTCAGTGTCAATATTTGCAGTAGCTTCATCAAGAATTAAAATATCAGGATTAAAAGCTAGTGCTCTTGCAAAAGCAAGTAATTGTCTTTGGCCTGCAGAGAGTGTTGAACCTCTCTCAGTTACTTTTTCATCATACGCCCTAGGTAATTTAAGTATAAATCGATCTGCACTAACAGCTTTACATGCTGCATGGATCTGGGCTTGAGTAATATCTTCATTTTTAAGTCTAATATTACTTTTAATATCGCCGGAGAAGATAAAAACGTCTTGTAAAACAATGCCTATTTTTTGCCTCAATGAATTCAAATCCCAATCCCTTACATCAACACCATCAACGAGAATCTTTCCTTTTTGAATATCATAAAAACGGTTTACAAGATTAATGATCGATGTCTTGCCTGCACCGGTATGTCCTACAAACGCTACAGTCTCCCCTGGATTTACCACAAAAGAGATATCTTTTAATACATAGTCATGGTCTTTGTAGGCAAAGTAGACATTTTGAAACTCAATACGTCCCTCTTGTTTTTTAGGAACAACTACAATCTCGGGCTGGGTTATAGATGGTTTAGTATCTAAAAGCTGAAAGATACGTTCAGAAGATGCCATTGCTGATTGCATAATATTGAACTTTTCCGTAAGGGAGTTAATAGGACCGAAAAATCTCTGTACATAATTGATAAAAGCAAAAAGAAGTCCAAATTGGAGTCTACCATCTAAAACTCCACGGCCACCAAAATAGATAATTAACGTTAAAGCGATATAGAAGAGTAGATCCATAAAAGGTCTAAAGATTGCATAGATACTAATCTCTTTTAATGATGCACTTTGATAGTTGCGATTAATAGTGTCAAACTCTTCATGTTTTTTGTTTTCTTGGTTAAATATCTGAATTACCCTCATACCTGAAATAGATTCATTCAAGAAACCGTTTAGTTCCGAAAGATGACGTCTTACTTCTCTGTATGCAGCTCTTACAAGTTTTCTAAAAACAATAGTTGCGATAACTATCAAAGGCACAACACTAAACGCCAATAGAGACATTTTCAGGTCGAGCCTTAACATAATGATGACAATACCTACTAAAGTAAGGACATCTCTAAATGTATTAACTAAAATATCTGTATACATTTCATTTAGATTTTCCACATCATTTGTTGCTCTTGTAACAATTCGGCCTACATAATTTTGATCGAAAAAAGCCAGATCTAAATACTGTAGATGTTCAAAAATCTCTTGTCTAATAGTAAATATAATAGACTGACCTGCGTGATTTAAAATATAAGCCTGCACATAGGTAAGCAATCCTAAAGACAACATCAGCACAAGATACCAAAGACTGAGACGAACCACATTTTCATAGTCGTTTTGCCGCATATATCTCAATTCTTCTTTAGGAACAACCACTAATGGATATTGCTTTTCTTCAAAGATTAATGTTTCATCTTCGATTAAATATGTGCCCACTGTTTTTATTGGCGCTAGATAAGTGACACCTTTTTGCTGCAAAAGATAGTAGGTATCCTCCTTTGTTTCATCTGAGCGAATATAAGCCCAGCCATCGATACCTTCGCCTTGATAACCTTCTCTCTTAGCATCCTCTAATGGCACTGCCAAAAAAGGGTGTAAAGAGGCATCTAGGTGGTCATCGATTATGACTTTCATTAAATAAGGTCCTGCTAAATCCCCCACAGTTATCAACGAAAGTAGTAATATTGCTATTAGT
>DUTE01000179.1 GCA_012842235.1 Bacillota bacterium | reverse complement strand
CCTATACTAAAGGCAATTATTGCTAACGCAAACTCACTAATCACTGAAAATGATTCTACATCTTGAGCATTAATAAATTTAAAAAACGAATTGCCAAGAAAAGATGTAGAATCATTTTCAGTGATTAGTGAGTTTGCGTTAGCAATAATTGCCTTTAGTATAGGTAGCGAGTTTATCATTAAGGATATGATGAAACTAGGAAAATCAATCGTTATTATAACTTTAGCTGAAGTTATAGGAGCAATTGCTGTTGTGTTTTCTGTAATGTACTATGTATTTAAGCAACCGTTTGCCTTTAGTATCGTGCTTGCCTCAATGTCGGCTGCTACAGCACCTGCAGCAACACTGTTGGTCATACAGCAATATAGAGCCTTTGGCCCTTTAACCAAAACGATCATTCCAGTAGTAGCATTAGATGATGTATTTGGCATCATGGCTTTTGGTATAGCAATGGCTTTAGCGAAGATGTCCGTGGGACAAGCTGAACATTCACTATTTAGAATGCTTAGTAAACCGATACTAGAAATTGGTGGGTCAATTTTACTAGGTTTTCTTATAGGTCTTCTACTTGTTTTAGCAGCAAAAAAAGCTAGTAATAGAGACGCTCTGCAAGGTCTATCGTTAGCTTTTATTGCTATTGCTTCTGGACTTTCTAATATGTTTGGTTTTTCGCCATTGCTTACTAATATTGCAATGGGTGCAACTTTAGTTAATCTTCACAAAAACCCCAAAAGAGTTTATGGAGTTGTCAATGATTTTGTAGCTCCAGTTTATGTACTTTTCTTCACTTTGGCCGGTGCTAGTCTGGATTTAGGTATTCTTGCTACAGTTGGATTAATGGGTATTGCCTATGTATTTAGTAGAGCAGCAGGAAAGATGATTGGGGCTTCGATTGGCGCAAGATTAGTTGAAGCAGAAGAAGCAGTGTGCAAATATCTCGGGCTTACATTGCTACCTCAAGGTGGAGTGTCTATAGGACTTTCATTAATAGTTAGACAACAATTGCCCCAGTACGCTGTTGCGATTAATACAATTATTATGTTTAGTGTGTTAATTTACGAAGTTTCAGGGCCTATTTTTGCTAAAATAGCTATAGAAAAAGCCGGTGAAGTCGACGGGCTTAAAAAAGCTCAACTATCTTCGCAAAGGCAAGAGACTGAAGAAATTGCAGTTTAATAATCTCATGTGAAGGAAGGTATTAAAATGTATGTTTTATTTATAGTGTTAAATGGAACTGATTATCTAGATGAGATTCTAGCCAAATTTGTGGATATCGGTGTGCGAGGGGCGACCATATTGGATAGTCAAGGAATGGCTTCTGCTATTTTAGAGAGTCAAAACCGTGGGATCCCCCTATTTGGTTTATTTGAAGCGCTGTTAGACGATTCACGTCCCTATAATAAAACTATTTTTACTGTGTTAGAGAGCAAACAATTGGTGGATAAAACTGTAGCTGTTGTACAAGATATTATGAAGGATGTTCCACGGCCAGGTGCGGGCTTTATGTTTACTATACCTATCGACAACACTTTCGTTTTAGGTAAACCTAATTAAGAGGAGATAATAATACTTGCTAATTTGAAAGTATTAAGTACAATGCGGACACTTTAGAGTGTGGTAGTAGAGTTAAATTCCAGAAAAAAGCCAATGGTTTACCCCTTAAACTATAATATAATTATTCTATACAAAACTACCAGACTCCAAAAAGGAGTGTCTAGCTATGTACTTTTGGCAGAAGGAAAATACAAAGAGACCTATTTATATTGTTATTATGGTTTTGTTGTTATCTATAGTTATCTCTGCTACATCCTACTTGAAATCTGAAGATATGTTTCTCCTAATAGCCACACAAATTTTGCAAAGGATATATTCCTCTACAGGTGAGTCTAAAATTCCCCAACAACCAATAGATAAATCTAGTTTACCTGAAACTAATACGGAATATAAGTTATATACCGTCAATTCAGGGGACAGTCTTTGGAAGATAGCTAATAAACATCAAACTACAGTGAGAGTTCTTAAGTCCTTAAATGGATTAGAAACAGAAGAACTCTACAAAGGGCAGACCTTGAAGATACCTTTTTTTGATGAGGATCTTTTAGCAAGACTTGTTCATTCTGAGGCAGAAGGAGAGTCTTTTGAAGGTCAAATAGCCGTTGCTGCAGTGGTTTTGAATCGGCTTAGAGATCCCCGATTTCCAGATAGTCTTGAGGAAGTTATTTATGAGAAAAACGCTTTTGAGGTGGTAGCAAACGGGCGGATTCAATTACCAGCAGGGTCAAGTGCAACTAAAGCAGTGAAAGCAGCACTTTCAGGTGTAGATCCTAGTAAAGGAAGTGTTTTCTTTTATAATCCAGATAAGATTAAAGGGTTCAATTGGGTTCAATCGAGAAAAGTAGTATGTCGCATTGGTAATCATGTCTTTGCACGCTGAATTATTTTATTTGGTTTGTAGAGCAATCGTAAAGGGACTGTTTTTACGCAGTTCCTTTTATATTTTAAAAAACGTTGTAGTTTTATTTAGCTAAGCAAGTTTTGGCAGGATAATTAAGGAGAGTACGGAAAATAATTGATGGGAAGAAATATCTTACAAGGAGTTAGATACTAATGAAAAAGAACTGCAAAATGTTTCTAGTAATGATGCTTGTTAGTCTATGCGCAACAGCAATTACAGCAACAACAGATTTAACTTTTGCTGAAGGGAAATGGTTAAAGGAAGGAAAGGCAATTATTGGTCAACTCGATGATGAAGATCTTGATTTTGCTTCCGCCTACTTAGATGTTTCTGTAGCTGACTTTTTGTTAGAATTTGATTTTACTATAGAAGATATCGCCAATCATAATCATTGGCTTGGAGTATCTTATAGAACTAACGAAGATAAAACAATTTCACACATGGTTCGTATTAAGCAAAGAACAGCTCTACCATCAGGTATTGGCATCTCTTATTTAACTGATGCTGATGATAGATGGCGCTATCAGGAAAGACACCAAGGAGACGAATTCCTTGAGTTAGGAGAAAAATACAATCTCAAAGTCGCTGTATCTAATGATTATGTTTTTACGCTATTAAACGGTGATTTAGTTGCGGCAAGTAAATTAGCAACTAATGTAGCAAAGGGTGCAGTAGGCATTCACACCAACGCTACTTCAGTTAGATTTGAAAACATCACATTGCAAGAATATCCTAAAGAAGAGATGAGAGCTTTTGAGAATCACGCTGACTGGCAAGTTGGTAGGCAAAGGGCAGCAGCATTTCCAACAGTGCCAATTATTGTGGCTCATAGAGGTAATTCTTCCGAAGCTCCTGAGAACACATTAGCTGCAGTTCGTTCTGCAATTGCAGCGGGTGCAGATGCTGTGGAAATTGATGTGTACTCTACAATCGATGGTGAGATTATTTTAAGCCATGATACCGCAGTTGATCGTTGCACAAACGGTAAAGGAGATGTACGCTATAGTACATCAGAGTACCTACGTTCTTTAGATGCAGGTTATCCAGAAAAGTTTGGTAAAAAGTTTGCTGGCGAAAAAATGCCCTTTTTAAGAGAAGTATTAGAAGAAATTAAAGGGAAGGTTACCCTAGTTATCGAGATTAAACAGCCAGGTATAGAAGAAAAGGTACTTCAGCTATTAAACGAAACAGGCACAAGGGATCAAGTAGTTATTATTTCATTCCATACATCTTCGTTAGCAAAATTCCACGATATTGCACCAGATATTCCCACAAGTGTGTTAACTTTTTCCCACAATACACTTGAAGATATTATCGCTTTGGCAAAACAAGCAAAAACACGTTCAGTTGATTTGAACTTTGGTCTATGTACAAAAGAAATCGTTACTGAGCTTGTAAGCAAAGGTTATTCTGTTTGGGCATGGACAGTAAATGAACCCAAAAAAATGGAAGAGATGGTTTACAATGGTGTAAGTGTGATTACTACTGATGTTCCAAGAAAAGCGTTAGATACATTTAGACCTTTGCAATAAATAAGAGCAGAAAAGTTTCACAAAGGCGCTCAGGATTAGTTTTGGCTATTTGAGACAGAAAAGGAAATAGTATTACTGCGTCGAAAGGAATATATAGATAAAAAATTAACTATGTCTTTTAAAGGGGGGCAAGGTGCACATTGTGTACTAAAAACATGAAACGTTTTGTAGCTTTGGTTATGATTTTGTCATTGTTTTCTGTAATGGTTTTGGCAGATGATTTTCGCTTTATAAGAGAAGATTTACCACACAAACAACTTGTTGGTCCAGATGGAATT
>DUTE01000178.1 GCA_012842235.1 Bacillota bacterium | reverse complement strand
TAGATATTTCTAGTAAACAGATTGTTTCGCTTGTAGCTCTGTTTTTGATTGGGACAACTCTCTTACTTCCTCCAGGACAAGAAGTAGGTCACCATGGTTATCTTGCTTTATGTCCCGGAGGAAGCAAGAGAGTTGTCCCAATCAAAAACAGAGCTACAAGCGAAACAATCTGTTTACTAGAAATATCTATTTTAGCTTCCATTGCTTATACTCCTTTTATGGACTTTGTTTCACCATTCCTACACCTGCTATCTCCACAAGTATATTAAAAGAAACAGGAATTTCCGGAAACATACTCGACCATGAAGTTTCAATCTTTTTCCATTCTTTAGGCAGGCTCTTTTTGATCTGATTGCCAAAACCTAAAAAATCTACGTGTGTATAATGTGCTTTGTCGATCACAGATTTTATCTCTGATTTAATCTTATTCTCTATAGCTTTAACAAGGTTTGGCCATTTATTAAGCGATATTATTTTTTTAGAGTTGGTAAATTCACCTAATCTACCAACAACAGCTACCTGTACAACAAAAGAAAGTTGACCATTTTTTAGAATAACTGGCTTGAAACCAGATTTTGAGCGAACTATTTCCAAAACAACTTTTGTGTCCATCTCTTCTACTTCTGTAAAAATTACACCACCTTCCACATCCCCTTTCAACCAAAGATAACCTCTTGCTTCTGTTTCTGTTAGAAAGTCAATAAGTTTATCTCCTTCAAACAATGCACCACCACTGTAGTCTAGTTTATCCTGAGACTTGCTTATTTTGCCAAGGGCAATCCCTGGAGAATCACTAGTTAAAAACTTAGCGTAATCGATCACTGTTGATGTTACAGCAAGTGAAGAAACCTTAGTCGATCTTACTTTATCGGCAATTTCAAAAGCTGGTATTGAACCTACAGGAAGCTTTGTTTGTAAAATATCACTAGCTTTACCTTCAGCAACAATTAAAAAAGCATCTTCTCGTGGTTCTTCATCTCTAAGTAGGAGATCACTTATACGATTAAGCCCTTTTTTAGCTAATTCTTCGCCAATCACTATGATTTGGTTATGAGATACATAAAGCTTGTTGGGAGAATGTTGCATAGTTTTCCTAATAGCTTCTAAAACCATCTCTCCTTTAGTTTGAGTAATCCAAAAAGGTTCAACACCTGCACCTCCACCTTTTTTACCTAAAGCTTGTGGATTAATAATCTGAAAAGTTAATACTATATCGTTATTTTCATCTAAATCAAAGCCAAATCCTGAGACAATTGCCATCTTGTTTATCTCTTTGCGGTCGTAGCATCCTGTTAAAATTATCAGGATCAGAGCAAGCAACAAGATAGTTTTTTTCATGCTTCTTCTCTCTCTTTCGAGGCTATCTGCTGGCCTTGGTTAATTCTTATTCCTCCACTTAAAAGCCGTGGCCTTCGTTTCAAAAGCCAAAGAGGAGAACGTACAAAAGTATCTTTTAGGCCTTCAAAATCAGATGGCGAAATAGGTGCTAAAAAGGGTACACCAAAAGACCTCAACGAGGCTAAATGTATAAGAAGAACAAGGATGCCAACACCAACACCAACAACGCCAAAAAAAGACACTAGAATAAAAAAATATATTCGCAACAAAGTTCCCACATCATTTAAGCTTGGAACAACAAAAGAAGTGATTGCAGTAACCGCTATAACAATAACTAATGGCTCTCCTACAAGCCCTGCAGAAACTGAAGCTTCACCTATTACTAAAGCTCCCACAATACTTACTGCCTGACCGACAGGGCGGGGCATCCGCACACCTGCTTCGCGAAGTACCTCGAAAAAAAAGCCCATAATAGCTACTTCTAAAATTGCCGGAAAGGGCGT
>DUTE01000177.1 GCA_012842235.1 Bacillota bacterium | reverse complement strand
CTAGATAGCTTAAATAGTCTTCTATAGCTTTTAACCACATATTCTCACCGCTTTCAAAATCTAACCAAAAGCCGTAAAAAGCCGGGAGTCACATATGCTTCCATAAAGCAACCTAAAAGAATTACTAAAAGACCTACAGCAGAGCGGCCAAAAAATTCTTGTACGTCTTTTTTTAAGGGTTGTCGTTTTGCCCCTATCAAAATACTAATAATATTTCCCGAAAATATCACAGCAGCTCCACCAAAAATAATAAGACCAGGAATTAAAAAAATATTTTGTGGCAAAAGGCCTGCTAAAAAAACAAGACTACCTTTCCATTGCATCTCACGGATTAAAAAAGCTCCGCCAAAGCCAACAATAAACCCTCTTAAAAAAGCAACCACAGCAATAAGAGGCACTCCCACTAAAGACAGGGAGGCAAAAAGCATCGGTAAAACAGTTTTTAACAGATTTAGATTAAGTGCTTCTTTTAACAAAGATGAGCTTGCTCTTTGTATGGCATCACCTTGGCCAACAAAATTAAAGTAACTTTCAAGATATGCTGTAAGTTCAATACGTTGTTCTCTTTGAAGTACTTTTGTAGCCATAACACCAAATCCTATACCAATAAACAACATAAGTGCCACAAGGAAATAAGGCCAAAGAGATTCTCTGCCTTTAGATCGGCTTTTAGCGCTCATAAAACCACCCCTAGACAAACTATGCTCTCTAGGTGTAGTTTAGACTAGTTTGCTTAGGCAAAGCCCATCATTCCCTCTTTACACACATGCTCTAGCATTATAAATATCTGATCTTCAATAGTTACTTCTTACTCTACCGTAGTAACCTGCTCCACCAACAGAGATAGAAAACCGGTGATCTCTTGCTTGTAAAATAGTTTCCGCTACTTTTTCGCCTGCTACAGCCTGAATCTCCTCAAAAGTCGAGCTATTTAAGACTTCAAGCTCTGTACCAAGGCGGTGGAGTTTTTGTATTGTTTTAGGACCAATTTTAGGTAAAAACTCTAGGGGTATCTGTTTTATATAAGGTGGCCTTTTTGTATCTTTAGTAGCGATAAAACCCTCTAGTTCTACTAGACGGGGTCTAACACCTTTAACAAAATAGCCACCACACTTGCACCTGTTTTCTCCTAAATAGACCGCTCCACAGTCTATACATGCAGTTTCATAATATTTACCAAGCCTTGGGTCAAGACCATAGTTGCCAATTATACTTCCTTCTTCTAATGCCTTGACAACCCCCCTGAAACTTAATTCTTCAACAAAGATTTCGTTGTATTCTCTAGCAATTTTTTCTAAGGAATGAGCATCTGAATTTGATAGAAAAACAGTATCTTTAAGTTCTTTAATCCCCCAGACCATCTCTGTTGAACTAGAAAGACCTAGCTCTATACTTAAAAAAGGCTTGGAGAATTTTTCATATAATGAATCAACAGCTTTGCCATAAAATCCTTTATGCGGAGTAAAGGCATGAGCTGGAAAAAAGATTCCCCCTAAATTTTCAACAATTCCTCTTAATTCATCTACAGCAATAGTAAATCTTTGGGTGCTAAGCTCAATGTTTTTTGTCCTTGGCCAAAGTATTTTTGTAAGTTCTCTAAGAGAGTCAATTGTTGGAAGATAACATAGATAATGAACATCATCGATCTCTATTTCCCATCCTAAAAGTAAAAGGAGGCCGTTTTGGCAGATTAGCCCACCTCCAGCTAACTCTTTTAGTTGTCCATCTTCTACTAGTTTTAGAAGTTCATTAAGCACAACCTTTGATCCACAATCGACAATGCCAAGAATATCAACCCCTTTGATCTCTTTGGCTACTTTAATGGCATTTGTTACAGTGAGCCTTCTTGAAGCAGTTATTTTTACAAAACGATCTAAAGCCATACCTATATGTACATGAAAATCAGCATAACAAATCATCTAATCGCTCCTTTGATGTTTCTTAGTATCAACCTATCTCTTTATAACATTTGACTGCAAAAGATCCTGCGGCTGCTGCTGTAAGAAAAAACTCTGTTTCTTCGCTAAAGCCTCTACCCATTGTCTTAAGAGGCAAAGCGGCATAATCTAAATATGGTGCCCTTTCTATCACTATTTTGTGAGGGCTAAGATCTAACGATTGCCATTTAGGATTGACAAACACTACCTCTGCTTCGCTTAGAGCGATTTTCTTTAATGACGTTATTGTGTGATGACTAAGACCTTGATGTCTTTTACGTCTGTCTTGTATCATTATTCTTGGTATCACTATAGCTCTTCCTCCTAAGGAAAAAACTGCATTTATACCCATACCTACTTCAATTGCTGTAGTACCATAGATACTGTTTGTGCCGACCACACCAGGACCCATACCCATAATAATTACGTCACAATCTTTGGCAGCAAGTGCTAAAGCACTATAGATATTAACAGCTTCATTATCGCCGCCAAATGCATGACCTGCAGTAAAGGTAGAAAAATCGTAACCACTTTGTTTGATAAAATCCACTGCTTTGCTGTAGTCAATAGGCAGGGCACCGCCGTCTGTCATTATATACCCCACCTTTAATCTTGGGTCTTGAGAGTAAACACCAAAAACAGCTGGAAGTAACATGCTATGAAGTTCACTGAGAATAACTGGCGTTTTTATTGATTCAAGTATTGATTCTTTTTCTTCTCCAGAAAAAACTTTAAGCTGCAATGGTGTATATCTCAACTTCATTATATGGCCTCTACCCTTTAATTCTTGCGGTAGGTTATTAAGATTAACAAGGACAAAATCAAAGCCTCCGCTGCCAAGTTCTAAATCGAGAGCAGTAGTATTTAAGACCACTTCATCCCCTATTTTTACTTGGCCTAAAAGATTTACATAACAAAGGGCATCTCTTAACCCTTTTGCTGTTTCCACCTTAATCTTTGTCATTTTGCCCCCACTAACCTTATCGTTTTCATCAGACCTAGTATCTACTTCGACAACTATTCCTCGAATTAGACCAATATCCAAGATAGATCCCTCCCTCCCTATTTTGATCAATTCTAATCAAAAAAAAGGGGGGAGAGTGATCTCGCCCCTGGAACTTATTGCTTATTTATCTTCGTCCGCAGGTGCTAGTAATGCTTTACGTGAGAGATTTATTCTGCCCTGCTGGTCAATTTCAACAACTTTGACCTTAATTTTATCACCTATTTGGACAACATCTTCTACCTTACCTACCCGTTCATTAGCTAGCTTGGAGATATGAACCAAGCCTTCTTTTCCAGGAAGGATCTCTACAAAAGCACCAAATTTCGCAATCCTAGTTACTGTACCTTCATAGACTTCTCCAACTTCAACATCACGTGTTAGGTTATCGATTATTTTTACAGCTTTGTCTGCGGCAGCCATATCTAGAGAGGCGATATATACTGTGCCGTCATCTTGTATATCAATTTCTACGCCTGTTTCTGCGATAATTGCACGAATTGTTTTGCCGCCAGAACCGATAACATCACGAATTTTCTCAGGGTCGATTTGCATTGTTACCATCCTTGGGGCATAAGGAGACAACTCTTTTCTTGGCTCAGCAATAACTTCAGCCATCTTATCAAGGATGAAAAGACGAGCTTCTTTTGCCTGTTGCAGAGCCTGTCTTAGAACATCTCTTTCGACTCCAGTAACTTTAATATCCATCTGTAGTGCAGTAATGCCATCCCGTGTTCCTGCTACTTTAAAGTCCATATCACCAAAGTGATCTTCTAGACCTTGTATATCTGTGAGAATGGTAAAATCTTTCTCTCCTTGAATAAGCCCCATAGCAATACCTGCTACTGGCTTTTTAATTGGGACACCAGCATCCATAAGTGCTAATGAGCTACCACAGATACTCGCCTGTGAAGAAGATCCATTTGACTCTAATACCTCAGAGACTACACGAATAGTGTAAGGGAATTCTTCTTCTTTAGGTATAACTGGAAGCAAAGCTCTCTCTGCTAATGCACCATGACCAATCTCTCTTCTACCTGGGCTTCTCATAGGACGCACTTCGCCTACAGAAAATCCTGGGAAGTTATAGTGATGGATATAGCGTTTTTTATCTTCTTCAGTCAAATCATCAAGCAGTTGGACATCGTTAAGACAACCAAGAGTACAAACAGAAAGCACTTGAGTCTGGCCTCTTAAAAACATGCCTGTCCCGTGAACCCTTGACAAAACACCGACCTCACACCTAATCGGTCTAATCTCATCAAGTCCGCGTCCATCTGGGCGGATTTTTTCTTCAGTGATCATGCGACGAACTTCATTAACTTCTAGTTCATCGATGTAAGATCTTATTTCGGCTTCTCTTTCTAAGTAAACTTCTTCACCTAATTGAGCTGCCATTAGTTCGGTAAGTTCTGCTTTTACTGCCTCTACAGCCTCTTGTCTTGCTAATTTCTCCATTGTACGTAGTGCTTTGCTCATCTTCTCAAAACCATGTTTAAAGACTATGGCTTTTAGCTCTTCATCTGGCTTAGCAAGTACAACTTCACGCTTAGGCTTACCTATCTCCTCCTGGATAGCTCTTTGCCACTTACAAATCCGTTGAATTTCTTTGTGGGCAAATAAAATAGACTCTAAAGCTTCCTCTTCACTAACTTCGTTAGCTCCTGCTTCAACCATGGTCACAGCTTCTTCTGTGCCTGAAACCATGATATAGAGATCACTATCTTCCTGTTGTTTAACTGTGGGGTTTAAGATATACTCGCCATCTACAAGGCCAACCCTTACTCCAGCCATAGGGGTATCAAACGGAATATCAGAGACAAGAAGTGCGAGTGAAGCACCAATTGTCGCCGCAACTTCAGGTACAAAATCTGTATCTACCGATAAGACTGTAGCTACAATCTGAACATCGTTTCTAAACCCTTCAGGAAATAGAGGTCTCAATGCTCTGTCAATTACACGTGCATTGAGTACTGCAGCCTCTGTTGGCTTGCCTTCTCTTCTCCCCCATGAGCCAGGGATCTTACCTACAGCATACATTTTTTCCTCATAATCTACCAAAAGTGGAAAAAAATCTATACCTTCCCTTGGTTCTTTGGACATACATGCAGTGACAAGCACTACAGTATCACCATAGTGCAACATCACAGCTCCGTTAGCTTGAGCAGCATACCCACCAAACTCTGCTGTGAGGGTGTGTCCTGCTAAATCAAGCGTATAGGTTTTTCGCTCCATGTGTTTCCCTCCTGTAGTCTGATAAAAAAGGAGCGGCCTCCCGCTCCCCTTTTTTACTTAATTGGTCTAATGCCTAATTTCTCAATAAGAGTTCTG
>DUTE01000176.1 GCA_012842235.1 Bacillota bacterium | reverse complement strand
TTGAATATTGACCACTAGTTGTTTAAAATGATAATAGATAGTAGTAGTAAACTTAATCGACAAACTTTTATGTAGCAAATCTAGATGATCAAATCTGGAAAAAATATGGCTTAGAGTCTAGAACAAGAACAAAGTTTATTTGTAACTTCTTTAATTAGATTTCTAATTTTGCCTGCATTTTAGAAATAAAAAAGGAGTGATCAATTTGATTGCCGTAACTGGAGCAACAGGTCATGTAGGAAATGCTCTAGTGCGAAAACTCGTAGAATGTGGTTATTCTGTGCGAGCAATCGTTCCCCCTAAGGAAGACTTGTCTAGTTTAGAAGGCCTTGAAGTAGAGGTTTTTCGAGCAGATGTTAGAGATGTTGATACATTAAAAGAGGCATTAACTGGAGTAGATGGTGTCTTTCATCTTGCTGGAATTATCTCCATTGTCGAAGGTAAAGAGGATCTTATGTATTCTGTAAATGTTAGCGGAACCCAAAACATAGTTAATATCTGTTTAGAACTAAACATTCCACGACTTGTCTATACAAGCTCCGTCCACGCTTTTCCTGTACCCCCTAAAGGTGTTGCTATTACAGAGGAAACAGTCATTGATCCCCAGGCAGTAGTCGGTGCTTATGCTAGAACAAAAGCCTTAGCCACACTAGCTGTTGAAGAAGGTATAGAAAAAGGACTTAATGCTGTCATTCTCTTTCCATCAGGTGTTATCGGCCCTTTCGATTATAAGATATCAGAGATGGGACAGCTCTTCTTAGATTATGCAAGAGGTTATTTTTATTATGTCGATGGAGAATACGATTTTGTCGATGTTCGTGATGTGGTTGATGGCATTGTCGCTGCTTACGAAAGAGCAGAAAAAGGTGAACGTTTTATCCTCTCGGGACACCTTTTAAGAATTAAACAAATTCTTTATACAATTCAACAAGTAACTAGACAACGTCTCAAATCTTTTAAGATACCACTGCCGCTGGCTCGATTTGCTAGCCTTTTTACACCTTTGCAAAAGTATTTTTCTAAGAAAAAGCCTCGATTTACCGGTTACTCTCTATATGTTCTAAACTCAAACACTATTTTATCCTCTCAAAAAGCTGAGCGAATTTTAGGATACAAGCCGAGAAACTTTATCGATACAGCAAAAGATACTATTATTTGGTTTATTAACCAAGGCTTAATTAAAAGACCACGTTTAAACTAAACATTTTGCCAGCTCTTTTTTTAGCTCAGATAATGAGTGAGCCTTCAGTCAATAAGCTGTTGCTTGCAACAGCTTATTTTTTCTTGATAAATAAGAAAGAGGGCTTGTTCCCTCTTTCTTAAGCTATTTTTTTCCCTGAAAAGATAGCTAGAGCAATAGAACCTATTAGCCATAAGATACAAGCTGGCACTACCCCTATAACAATAATCAAAGGAACCACTAACACCATACCTACAATAAAGGCAATTATAGCCCAAAAACCTGCAAATATAGTGAAAACCAGTTTTATAGGTAACAGCAAGAGCCACAATAGCATTTTAAACGGAAATAAAATAATATTTGCCATTTTAATCACCACATTTTTTTCTGTTTATTCCCAGCGGAAAGACTTTACAGCAAGGAAAAAAGTCACAACAAACCAGCCCATTAAAACAGATACATTCGTTAACATGGAAAATTCTCCTGAGACTCCTAGTATTATCTGTCTCATACCATCTCCAAGATAAGTCAATGGTAGAGCTTTAACAATAGGTCTTAGAGATGAAGGAAGAAAGCTCATGGGAAAAAAGATACCAGAAAGAAACATCATTGGAAACTGGATGATCTGGATTACCCCCATAGCCGCCTCTGATGTATGAGTAAACGAACAGAGAAAATAACCAAGACTAATAAAAACCATCGATCCTAAGACAATAATACCAAAAATAGAGGCTAATGAACCATTAATTGGTACTTTATATATAAGAAAACCTAAAGAGAGAATCAGTACTCCTTGTACTAAGCCCATCATTAATCTTAATAAAACCTCTGAGCTTAAGAAACTAGCTTTGGAAATTGGCGCCAAAGCTAATCTCTTGGTAATATGACGCTCTCTATAGGAAACAAATTGCATACTACCAAACAGTCCAAGTTGCATTAAAGCCATCGCCAAAATTCCTGGCAGCAAATAATCAATCATTCTCAGAGAATCAATTTCTTTGGCAATCTCTTTTACTTCGTAGCGTCTAGTCACATTAGACATCTGTAAATCAGCTTCAGTTAAAACTTGTTTGATGAAATTAGCAACAAAAAAACCCATACTGTTTTGGTCTGAATTGTAATGAACAGAAACTATTTCTTTACCTGAGTCTTCTTCAACAATAACAGCAACATCAGTATTGTTATCGTTAAGGTTTTGGAGAGCTAAATCTTTATCAACCCGGGTTATGGCAAATACAGGTATGTTTTCGAAGATTATTGCTGCAGTAGAAGTACTTGGTGCTGACAAAGACAGGTTAAAGGTTTGATCAAAACTACCTGATGACATTGTACCATATGAACCCTCTGAAAATATTGCTCCATACATCAAGACGATAATCAAAGGAAAGAGAAAGAACCAAAATATCACGGTTTTATCACGGGTTATATCTTTGAAATGAGCTTTTAATAAACCGAAAAATATTTTCATTATCTAATTCTCCTTCCTGTAAGCTTCAAGAAAACATCTTCTAAAGACGCACTTCGTACTGTGAAGCTTTTTAGCCTAAATCCATTGTCAGTAATGGCTAAAAGCTCTGCAACTGTTTTAGTGACATCCTGAGTATATACTGTAGCTTTATCTTCGTTAAACTCGATCTTTGAAACACTTGGTAATTTCTCATGTAAAAAAGCTTTTTGATCTGCCTCAACATCAAATTCTAGAGCTTGTTCAGTGAAATTTGACTTTATTAAATCGTTTGGAGAACTAAGAGCAATTACTTTACCATAATCAATAATAGCTACTCTATCACAAAGCTTCTCCGCTTCGTCCATGTAATGAGTTGTAAGAAATACGGTTTTCCCTTCTTTTTTCAGGTTTTCAATCACGTCCCACAGACCCCTTCTTGCCTGAGGATCTAATCCTGTTGTTGGCTCGTCTAGAAAAATAAGATCGCCGTTACTGACTAAAGCTAGCGCAACAGATAATCTTTGTAACTGGCCACCTGATAACTTCATGGAAATTGTTTTGGTTTTGTCTTGTAAACCTACTTTTTCAATAACTTCTTCTATATTTAAAGGATCAGGATAAAAAGTTGCAAAGAGATTCAACAATTCTTTTACTGTAAGCCTTTGAAAAAGCGAAGGTATTTGCAGTTGTACACCTATTCGGCTTTTCAATTCCTCATCTTGATCACTAGGATCAAAACCTAAGACCTCCACTAAACCTGCTTTTCTTTTCTTCAATCCAACTAATATCTCTGTTGTTGTAGTTTTTCCCGCACCATTTGGGCCTAAAAGTCCAAATATCTCGCCTTGGGCAACATTAAAGCTAATACCATCAACTGCTACAGTACCGTTGTAAGAATGTCGAAGATCTTTTACAACAATGCTATTCACTTACTTTTCAACCCCCTTGCTTTATTTGTATATAAGCTAATAAGAACTGAAGTCTTTATTTGGTGAAGTCTTATCCTTAAAGCTATATTCCTGTTTTCCTCTATAAGGATATTTAATTTAGGGCAACGGTCTTGACTAAATTATTCGAAGACAATCATTAGTAAGTAACACAATCAGATAGTTCTAAACGATCTAGTCTTAAAAGATCTAAAACTCAGAAATGGTCCTGGTTAGTCCTTTTATTTCCTAATCGTTCTCTTTAATATCACTTGTAGTCTACTAACTCCCTTAAACACTCTTAGGATAACTCACGTGCATAAATTAGGCCTGCGTTCTCTGCTTCCCATTCAATTAGAGATTAGATATGTAACTTAAAATGGTAAGAAGAAGAATGGATCTTATCCGTTCTTCAGTCACTGATTAATTTGACCTCAAATAAAATGATTGCACCAATTAGGAGACCTACCATACCAATGATACCTGTGGGATTTGGTCCTAGTAATGTATTTACACCTGAAATTGCTACAAGTGCTGGCCACTCCCCTATTACATTG
>DUTE01000175.1 GCA_012842235.1 Bacillota bacterium | reverse complement strand
TTTGGAATGATATGAATGAACCAGCAATTTTGGGTCAGTTTAAACCGATAGATATGGATCATAATGTAATTCACGAAAACGAAGGCGACCCTAAAACACACAAAGCGCTACACAACACCTATGGTATGCAAATGGCAAGAGCAACACATGAAGCACTTTTAGAACAGAATAATAGTCGTCCCTTTGTATTAACTAGATCTGGATATGCCGGAATACAAAGGTATGCTACTGTTTGGACTGGAGATAATAGTAGTCACTGGGAACATTTACAAATGTCTTTACCTATGTGTATGAATTTAGGACTTTCTGGTGTTGCTTTTTGTGGTGCTGATGTAGGGGGATTTATGTACGATACAGAACCTGAGCTCTTTGTGCGCTGGGTTGAAGCAGCAGCATTTATTCCTTTTTTCCGCAATCACAGTACCCTAGGAACAAGAAATCAAGAGCCCTGGGCATTTGGCAAAGATACAGAAAAGATTGTTCAAAAATACATTAAGCTCCGCTATAGTTTTCTACCCCATTGGTATAACCTTTTTTATCATACTTCTCAAACTGGTTCTCCCCTAATGCGTCCACTAATATTTGAATATCCTGATGATCCTAATGTTGTTAATCTTAATAACCAGTTTCTCTTAGGCTCAGATCTTTTAGTCGCTCCTATAATGCAACCTGGTATAACCCATCGCTCTGTCTATTTACCAGGTGGCAATTGGTATCATTTCTTCACCGGTAAACAATTTAGCGGCAATCACCATATCTTAGCAGAAGCACCTCTTGAAAGCTTACCCTTGTTTGTTAAAGGCGGAAGCTTTATTGCCTTAACCAATCCTAAGCAAAATACAGCCATCAATGATGATCTTTTAGAACTGCATTATTTCTGGGTAGAAGGCAATAGCCCTAGTTACACAATTTATGAAGATGACGGTTTAACTAACCAATACCTTGAGGGAAAATATTTCGAAGCTAAAATCGAAGCCCATTGTCAAAAAGACGAACTCGACTTCTTACTAAAGATAATCCATAGAGAATATCAGCCATCTTGGGATAGATTAAAATTAGTCATTCATGGTCTACCTGAGCATGTTACAGTAAGATTTAATGGACGTGAAATTGAAGTTGTGGAAAGTAGTTCTTTAATAGATTGGGACAGTAAAGTTTGCAACTTCAATCTTGAACTGGAAAAAGACTAACCAATTTTTAGAAACTTAGTTTTCTAAAAGAGTTTTATAATATTTAGGTAGGGCCTGAAGAACTGACACTAAAGATAATGTACTATCTTCCTAATTGCAATAGATCTACTACAACGAAATTACTAACTGTCTCTCGAGAAAACAGAATTTGACCTACAAGGACCTAAAAAAGCTCCCTTCAGGGAGCTTTTTTATTAGACCAATCTATCAAGCATCATAACTACCTTCGGGTTTAATGTAGTGTAGTCATCTATATTAAACCTATTGCCATCTACATCAATAATCAATAGTCTACCTTGATTTAGGTTTATGATATTTTGGCGAGGATCCCTGACAATAAACTGCCTTGGCCCTCTGTCTGTAGATGCATCAAAATACCAAAGCCCAAACTCTTCGGTTAACTTATCTACCCTCGTAATATTAGGCATATAATAACGCTTTCTCAAGTAGTCTTTTAAGCACTTTTTCGATGAACTTGATAGCTCGTCTATAGATGAAATGATACCTAGCTCATTGTTTTTACCATCTTTAACCCAAATATATTTATCTGGCTTTCTTAACGGAAAGCAACTGCCTGCATCGACTTTTATTACACTGTATTGATCTTTAAGTGTAAATCTCAATGCTCCAGAAGGAGAATAGCTAAACTCTATATCTTGAGGATTAAAGTAATGCAGATCACCAATTTTAGGCTGGCTGCTCATGTCCTTTGTCCTCCCCTTCCATAGCAATCTCTTGAGCCATAACAAGATTATAGTAATGACCTTTTTGTTTCAAAAGTTCACTTGGTGAACCTGCTTCTATAATCTTGCCTTCCTCAATAACGATTAATTTATCAGCGTTTTTTAGAGTACTTAATCTGTGAGCAATAGCAACTGTTGTACGATTTTCTACTAAACGATCAATCGCTTCTTGAATTTTTTGCTCTGTTTCAGTGTCTACAGAAGAAGTAGCTTCATCAAGGATAAGAATACGTGGATCGTGTAAGATAGCACGAGCAATAGCAATTCGTTGTCTCTCGCCACCTGAGAGCCTTGCTCCTCTTTCTCCTACAAAAGTGTCGTAGCCATTTGGAAAAGAGGTAATATAATCATGGGCATTAGCAACTTTTGCAGCCCTAATAATCTCCTCCATAGTGGCACTAGGTTTAGCATAGGCGATATTATCAGCGATTGTACCATTAAAAAGAAATGTCTCCTGAAGTACCATACCAACTTGAGAGCGAATGTCTTGCTGAGCAATCTCTCTAAGATCAACGCCATCTATAGTAATTCTGCCTTCGTTAGGGTCGTAAAAGCGACAAAGCAAATTAATAATGGTCGATTTACCTGCACCAGATTGCCCAATTATACCTAACATCTGACCAGGTTTTATACTAAAGTTAATATTCTGCAAAACCGGATCATGCTCATCATAACCAAAGGTTACGTTTTCGAACCGTACATCGCCTTTAATGTGGGTTAACCGAGTTGGATTTGGTACATCAACTACATCTGGTTGAGCATCTAATATTTCAAAAACCCGCTCTGCACTTGTAAGAGACCTTGTAAGCCAGTCGGTGATACGGCTTAAAAACTCTAGTGGTCCATAAAAACGCCAGATATAATTCATAAATGTTACCAATTGACCTACAGTTGCAGCACCAAGTAAAACATCACGACCACCTACATAATAAACAGCTAAACTGCCTAGCATAAGCACAAATGAAAGCCAAGGATATAAAGTAGCCCAGGTCTGCTCTGCAGTAACAGAAGCTTCATAAAGATCCCTGCTTTTTTCATCAAATCTTTCTATCTCTCTATCTTCCTGGGCGAAGGCTTTAATAACTCTTACACCTGAGAGTGAATCGTTTAACACCGCGGTCATCTTACTATTTCTGTGCCAAAAACTTGCATAAAGTTTCCAGATATATTGATAGAAATGATACGACATAAAAACCACAATAGGAGCAGGTACTATAACCCAAAATGCAAGTTTAGCATTGATTTTAAATAGAATAGCTCCAATACCTACCAAAAGCAGTATTTGAACTAAAAAGTATTGTATTCCTTCGATAAGAAAATTATTAAGACGGTTTACGTCATGAACAACCCTCGACATAATAGCTCCCGTCTGTCTTTTATCGTAATAACTTAAAGA
>DUTE01000174.1 GCA_012842235.1 Bacillota bacterium | reverse complement strand
TGCAGGCTTTACACCTCCTGTCGAATTAGGACGTTTCGATCAAAACTTTAAGGATATTTTCCTTCTATGTGCTACTGAAAAAAGGACAAAAGAAGAGATCGATAAGTTCGTTCTAGTTTGGGAGGGGATAGTGTGACTAAGCTAATCTGGGATAGAGGTCAAAAAGGGCGAAGAGGTTATGTACCGTCTGTCTCACAAACCCCACAGGTTAATCTAGAGAATCTTTTGGGAAAAGAGTATAGAGAAGAAGATCTAGACCTCCCAGAGGTAAGTGAGTTAGATGTAGTACGGCACTTCACCTCCTTGGCTCATAAAAACTACTCGGTAGATGCTAATTTTTATCCCCTTGGTTCTTGCACAATGAAATACAACCCAAAGGTAAACGAAGAGATCGCTAGATTTCCTGAGTTTTTAGAGGCCCATCCATTGTGTGAAGAAGCCATACAAGGAAGTCTTGAGTTAATGTATAAAGCACAAGACCTTTTAGCTAGGATCAGTGGCATGTCAGCGGTTACGTTGCAACCATTAGCAGGAGCTCATGGTGAGTTTACAGGTCTTATGCTAATCAAAGCATACCATAGAGACAAATTAGAAGACCGTGATGAAGTAATTGTGCCTGATTCTGCACACGGAACAAATCCTGCTTCGGCAAATATGTGCGGTTTTAAGGTTATAGAAGTTAAGTCTAAAGATGGTCTTGTGGATATTGAGGAACTAAGAAAGGTTGTTTCCAATAAAACTGCAGCACTAATGTTGACAAATCCAAATACTTTAGGACTTTTTGAAAAAGATATTTTGGAGATTGAGAAGATTGTCCACGATGCAGGAGGACTTCTCTATTATGATGGAGCTAACTTAAATGCTCTTTTAGGCAAAGTAAGACCAGGCGATATGGGCTTTGATGTGATGCACTTTAATCTCCATAAGACTTTCTCTACTCCTCATGGAGGTGGAGGACCAGGATCTGGGGCCGTTGCAGTCAATGATATTTTAAAGCCTTATTTACCCATACCAATAACAATAAAAGAAGACGATACCTATAAGCTAGATTACAACAGACCAAAGTCTATTGGGAAAGTAGCAACATTTTATGGTAGCTTTGGAGTAGTACTTAAAGCGTATAGTTACATGATTACACTTGGGAAACATGGGCTAAAAGAAGCCTCTGAGCTTGCGGTATTAAATGCGAACTACCTTAAAGCTTTGTTAAAAGATGTTCTTGATGTACCTTACAACAATGGAGTGATGCATGAGTTTGTCGCATCAGCTAAAAATACTAAACTTACTGCTTTAGAGATTGCCAAAGCTCTTCTTGACTATGGATACCATGCACCAACGATCTATTTTCCTCTGATTGTACCAGAAGCTTTAATGATTGAGCCAACAGAAACCGAAAGTCCAGAGACATTAGAGGATTTTGCTGATGTGGTTAAAGAAATCTTGGCAAACCCTGAAAAAAGCAAGGTTTTACCACAGAAAACGCCAGTAAAAAGAGTAGATGAAGTGCATGCTGCTAGACATCTGGTTTTGACTCGGAAGGATTTAATTTAGCTTAAAGAAAAGAAAATGAAAGCAGTAAGGCGGTTGCCAATAAAGGCAACCGCTGTCTTTATCTTAATTTATTAAGTTGCTAAAGAGAGTTGGTTAAATGTGAAATTTTTCAACCCGAAGACTTTATCGGTTAGTCTAACAGGTACAGCTTGCCAGTTAAAATGTGATCACTGCTTCGGCCATTACTTAAAAGCTATGGTCACACCAAAAGAAGCATTGCAAAGCGACGCCAATTCAATGCTTATCTCGGGAGGATTTAATCAAAAAGGCCAAATTCCTCTATATGAAAATAGAGAAATACTTCTAAAGTTAGTGAGTAAGAACAAAAAACTTAATGTGCATCCAGGTTTTCTCCGCGACGAAGATATTGATTTGCTTAAAGAGCTAAATGCTGTTATATCATTTGATTTTACTCAAGATGAAAGAGTTATAAACGATATATACCATTTATCTGTTTCACCTAAAGACTATGAAAAACAGTATTGGCAACTTCTCCATAATGGTCTTTCTGTTGTTCCTCATGTATGTTTAGGGTTAGGTGAGGTAGATGCTGATAAAAAAACGTTAGAAAAAATTGCTGAGTTAAACCCCCCAAAGACTGTTTTACTTATCTTTAGACCTACAAGAGAAACACCTCTTTATAATAAAGCTACAATAGAAATTAAAACCTTAGAAAAACTATGGCAACAGTTTAGAGAAAACTATTTTGGTCAAGTAATTCTTGGTTGTATGCGTCCCGGTGGCAGTTACCGGGAAAAAGTAGATAAACTAGCCTTAGAGTTAGGTTTTGATGGCATAGTAAAGCCAACACCAACAATACAAAAAAAGTTTAAAAACATGCAGATAATAGATGAATGCTGTGCTTTTTCATAAAAGGAGTTGATGAGTTTTGCGTGCATCAGCAGGAACAGCTGGAGTTTTAGGACTAAATGAAATAAAACAGTTATATCCCCCAACAACAGCCTATCTGCTTACTAGTGGTATCTGTAAAAAAAGTTGTGGTTTTTGTGGAAATAATGACAGACTTGCTAGGATAACCTGGCCAAAATACGATAAAAATTTGCTTTTAGAAAAGCTCAAAGATGCTCCCTTTGAAAGAATTTGCCTGCAAACAGTAGTGAACAAAGAGGCACAACAAGAGCTAAAAGATGTTTTGCCCGAGCTAATTAAGACTAAAAAACCGGTTTGTCTTTGCTCACAACAAGGTGAAGAGTACTTAAAACTTGGTCTTGATCGTTGGACAATACCTTTAGATGTTGCCGATGCTAAATTATATGCGTCAATAAAAGGAGGAGATTGGGAAAAGGAACTTTCTCATCTCAAGGCTTTAGCAAAAAAGTATCCTAAGCAAATAGGTACGCATATAATTGCTGGTTTAGGAGAAACAGAAGAACAGTTGATTCTACTTTTAGCAGATCTATATAGCTCAGGTATAAGTGTAGGGCTTTTTGCCTTTTCACCTGTACCTAGTACATCTTTAGAAAAACTAGCAAAGCCTCCTTTAGATTCATATCGTCGCGTGCAGATAGCTAATTTTATTTTAGCCAAGGATTATCAAGCAGTAGATGAATTTAGTTTTCAAAATGGTAGATTGACTAAAGCTCCTGTTGAGAAGGTTGAAAAAAGAGCCTTTGAAACATGGGGTTGCAAAGGTTGCAACAGACCCTTTTACAATGAATCACCAAAGGGCCCTTGGTACAATTATCCTCGAGCTTTAAGTGATACAGAGTTTGCCAAAGCTATAGAAGAGGCAAAACTTATTTAACAAAACCGATATATGGGGTAAGGGGTGAGAAGTGTGAAGATTTTTCTTGATCCACCTCTTTCAGGAAAAGAGAATATGGCAAGAGATTTAGCAATGCTAGAGACAGCTAGCCAAAATAGAGAAGTAATATGCCGTTTCTATTCTTGGGATAGCCCAACAATAAGTCTTGGTTACTTTCAAAAGCCAGAAAAAGTTTTGCATCTAGATGTTTTAGAAAAGTATGGTGTTAAATGGGTTAAAAGGCCAACTGGCGGAAGAGCTGTATTTCATTACAGAGAGATAACTTATGCAGTAGCCTTACCGGCAGATTATCCCAATCTTCCTCAGGGAATAACAGGGGCATACCGCTTTATCTCTGAACCGATCTATAAAGCCTTTTTACGATCGAATTTACCTGTAAAATGGGCAAGGCAGGAAAAAAACACTACCGAGGCATGTTTCCTGGCACCTTCTCGACACGAGATTCTGCTTAAGGGCCACAAAATAGTTGGTAGTGCTCAAAGAAGAATAGCAGATGCAGTGTTACAACATGGTTCTATCTTACTTGATGCTCAGCCAGAGATCTTTGCTAAATGCTTAAAAGATGTAGATGAAGAACTTTTAATAAGACAACTGAGAAAAAGGACGATGGTAATTTCTGTAGATCAGTTTACCCTTCAAAAAAATCTTATTAGAGAATTTAGACGTTATTATTCTTAGGACAGAAAGTAATGGTGTACTAAAGCACTAATAAAATACAATACGATAATGGGATAGATTGTTTAGCAGTTATTAGTGTACTCAAAAAAACTCTAAATTAAAAAGAAAGAAAAAGTGAGTAATAAAGAGCTCTGCTTATTTAAGCAGAGCTCTTTAAAAAATGTTTTTTTGTGAAACAGCAGGAGTTTCTAAAAAAAAAAAGAAGTTTTACTATGACAATACTGACCAGTCGGTTTTGAGAGGTGGCTTATGCAGATAAAAAAAGATGAGATACGACAAAGGTTGATGAATGCCGCTTGTGAGCTTTTTACGTCAAAGGGTTTTGTTGAGTCGACGATTAGCGAAATTACTAGCAAAGCAGGGGTTGGCAAAGGCACTTTTTATACCTACTTTCGCAGTAAAGAGGAGTTAGTTGAAGCTATCATCGACGAAGGTATGGAGGAACTTCTTGAAGATATCCATGTATCTATGAATGAGGCAACAAAAAGTGGTAGTAGCACTTTTCGTGCATTTATCCGCTCTAATTTAGAGTTTTTTAGTAATAATCAAGCCATACTTAAATTTTTCAACAAAGAAATGGCTTCTTATTCGAAACTTCAACAAAAAATATATCAAACAAGAGACCGTTATATGCTGGAAATGCGTAATATCTTAGAGAAAGAAATTTATTCTGGCTTTTTGAGACGAGATCTTGAGGTAAATGCTGCCACATCATTGCTATATGGAATGTTTTGTTCTTCTGTCCTTCATGGTACAACAGGTTCACAGGGACTGTCACTTGAACATTTAGGGGAGAGTATTGTCGCACTGTTTAAAAACAGTGGTCCAAATCCAGCATTAGCATAAGATATACTAATGCAGTACTATCTGGAGGTGTCCCAAATGGGCGTAAAAGATTCAATGACAACATTTTTTGTCAAGCAAATCGCCGATTACTTGGCAAAAGATCCAGAGCAAAACGCTGATCGGATGTTTAATATTGCAAGAAAGTTAACTAAAAATCCACAACATCTCGAGCAAATCGGTCAAGTCCAGGAAGCTATTACCAAAGATGGTAACTGGAAAGAGTATTACCACAGAATTATGAGAGAATTAGATCCAAAGGTTAGAAACACTTTTATTATTAATTATTTTGTTAAGTCGTGTTTAATAGGTGTACCAATGCAGCATGAAAACGCTGCTAAGATAGGTGCTTCTGTGCCCTGGGCTATTCTTATTGACCCAACAGATCGTTGCAACCTGCGTTGTACAGGTTGTTGGGCTGGAGAATACGAGAAGAAAAACGACCTTAGTGATGAACTATTAGATCGAGTTGTAGGCGAAGCAAGAGATTTAGGAATTTATGCGATTGTTTTATCAGGTGGCGAGCCTATGACCAGGCAGAACACCATCTTCAAGCTTGCTAGAAAATATGATGATATGGTCTTTTTAGCTTTTACAAATGCTACACTTATTACAGAAGAAACTGTAAAAAATATGAAAGACTGTGCAAACTTCACTGTTGCTATCAGCCTTGAAGGTTTAAAAGAATCCACAGATCAAAGAAGAGGCGAGGGAACCTACGACAAAGTTATGCATGCCATGGATTTACTAAGAGAGGGAGGCATTCCCTTTGGCGTCTCTACTTGTTATACACGTTATAATGTGGAAGAAGTTGGTTCTGATGAGTATGTTCAAACACTTATCGACAAAGGTGCCTACTTTAACTGGTACTTTACCTATGTACCTGTAGGAAAAGATGCCGATATTAGTATGATGGCTACACCTGAACAGAGAGAGTATATGTTCCATCGAGTAGATGAATTAAGAAGGACAAAAGATCTTTTCCTTATTGATTTCTGGAATGACGGTATCTACTCTGGCGGTTGTATTGCAGGTGGTAGACGTTACCTTCACATTAATGCTGCAGGAGAAGTTGAACCTTGTGCCTTTATTCACTATTCGGTAGATAATATTAAAGAGAAATCTCTAAAAGAGTGCTTAACATCAGATCTCATGAAGGCCTACCAAAAGAGACAGCCATTTAACGAAAATCTTCTTCTACCATGTCCTTTAATTGATAATCCTCATAAACTTGTAGAGATTGTCGAAGAGTCTAATGCTCACTTTACTCAGTCAAACGAAGATGGCTTGTATGAGATTGCTAAAAACCTAAAGCCCTACAGTGAAGAATGGGGCAAGCGAGCAGATAAGTTGCTTGAGAAAAAAGCAGAAGAAACTGCAGCTACAAAAGCATAAGTGAAATCTTTAAAGGCGGCTTTGGCCGCCTTTTTTATGTTTATCAGGAGGTTTCTAGTATCTACCCCAAAAGTGCGGGTTTGCTAGTTATTAAGGAAGGATAAGCAGGGTAAATTGTAAAAGATAATAAGTATAGAATATTAGGAGGATGGTTGTTTTGAAAAAAACATCTGTATTAGTGCTTATTTTGTTGCTTTCAAGCCTTGTTTTTGCTCAACAGATATACACTGCTCCTAAAGCTCCAAGCAAAATGAAGATCGATGGCAAACTTGATGAGTGGTCGAATGTGCCCTACATCAATTTAGATTCTGCAGAATACCTAGTTTTGGCTAATAGAAACTGGGCAGGGCCACAAGATCTATCTGGTAAGATCTATGTAATGTGGGACGAAGAGTATCTTTATCTAGCTTGTGACATTGTTGATAATGTGGTTTTACAAGAAAAGGAAGGATCTTACCTTTTTCAGTGAGATACTATAGAAATTTATCTACGTATGAATTACCTTGTTGATGCAGGCAAGACATATTACACTACAGACGACTATCAGTTTGGTTTTACACCAGGAACGGATGCTTTGGCACCTGATTGGCATGTCTGGAACAATAGCAGGTTATTCACAGATGTTCAAGTAGAAGCACAAAAAACAGAAAAAGGTTATATCTTAGAGATCGCTATACCAATATGGGAGATGGATCTTGAAGAAGAACTAGAAGAATATTTAGAGATCGGTTTTGATGTGGCTATAGATGATGTGGATAATACAAATGCTACTGATACAGAGTTACAATTAGCTTGGAGTAAATCAGCACAAGGATGGGCAGATCCTACAGTTTTCCAATTACTAATTTTAGGTAGGGGAAAATAAGATACTAAGGTAGCTCCTAGATAGTATCTAGGAGCTAGATTTTGTAAGAAGGTGTTTTTTATGCAAACATTTACTGATAAAGTTTCAGCCGCAATTAATACTCTCTGGTCTTCCACCTCAGATAATCCTCTTTTTAATCTTGGAGTTGATATATCTGCCAGGCTTATAGCTGTAGGGGTTATTCTTGCCATCTTGTTGTTAATTAGAAAACTACTTGATAGTCTTGTTGTTAGATTTTTCCGTCAGGTCTCCAAAGGTAAGCAACATGTAGTATCAGAAAATCGACTACATACTTTAATGAGTTTATCAAGAAGCATTGTTCGTTATGGTATATATTTCATTGGGGCTCTTACTATACTTCCAGAGTTTGGTGTAAATGTTAGTGCTCTGCTTACAGCTGCAGGAGTAGGCGGTTTAGCTATTGGGTTTGGAGCTCAGAATCTAGTAAGAGATGTGATTGCTGGATTTTTCATTTTGATGGAAGGTCAGTTTGATGTAGGTGATTTTGTTTCAATAGCAGATAGAGAAGGAATAGTAGAGAATATTGGTCTTAGAACTACAACCCTAAAGGACTTTACAGGAAGTAGACATATTATTCCTAATGGAGAAATAAAATCGGTAACTAACAACATGGGCAGTTCAATGCGTGTACAGGTTGACTTTTCTATAGGGTTTGAAAATAATCTAGATTATGTAAGAGAAGTATTAGAGAGTCTTTGTGAAGAGTATGCTAATAAAATACCTGCACTGATAGATCCACCTAGAGTCGTTGGTATACAAAGTTTTAGTGATGCTGGTTTAGTTGTTAGGGTTAGGGCGAGTGCTGAGCCTTTAATGCAATGGACAGCAGAGCGACAGTTGAGAGAAGCTATCTATAAAGGACTAAAAGAAAGAGGAGTAGTTGTAAGCTACCCTCATGTACAGGTATTGCATGAAGAAAAAGGAGGCATAGAAAATGGATGATAGGCCACAGGTACCTCAGTGGATATATAGTGCACAACTTATTTTCGGTGGGGTACTCGTCTTTTTGGCACTTTTTTTGTATTATAAAGTAGTACCAAAAGGTCTCGATTCTTTTATACCAATTGTTATCTTAGCCTTTGGTGTAATTAACTTATTTTTTGGTAGAGCATTGTTTACTTTACCCCAGAAACAGAAAAAACGAGCTGAGATGTTGAAAAAAGAAAGTGAAGCAAAAAAAGCTAAAGAACAGAAAAATAAGGGGAAAAAGAAAAAATGAGTCCTTTGAAGTTTAATGTGGGAGATATTGTTAAAATGAAAAAGCCCCACCCATGTGGCGGCAATACCTGGGAAGTTATGCGAGTAGGTATGGATTTTAGGATTCGTTGTCTGACATGTGATCGTGTAGTTATGATCCCTAGGGTAAAGTTTGAAAAAGGGTTGAAAGAGATTGTTAAAAGTGGTAATGAGGAGACAAATCAGGATTAAGGGGAGTGGCATAATTGGATATAGGCATAGTCGGCTTGCCTAATGTAGGCAAGTCTACTTTATTTAACGCATTGACACAGGCAGGGGCCATGGTAGCTAACTACCCTTTTTGTACGATTAATCCTCAGATTGGTGTAGTGCCTGTTCCAGATGAAAGATTAGAGAGATTAGGGTATTTGTTGCAACCAGAGAAACTAACCCCTACAACGATAAAGTTTATTGACATTGCTGGTTTAGTTAGCGGGGCAAGTCAAGGTGAGGGGCTTGGCAATCAATTTTTAGGACATATTAGAGAAGTTGATGCTATAGTTCATGTAGTGCGGTTTTTT
>DUTE01000173.1 GCA_012842235.1 Bacillota bacterium | reverse complement strand
TTAAACCGTTTTTTCTTTTATATTGATTTAAACCATACAGATCAATATCCCCAACATAACAATCGGCAAACTCTACCGACCAAACTCTAGCAAAGGGATCGGTTGTAACTATTCTATACCAACGTCTCATTTCTCGTCTTCTTGATTCCCAAAGCGTCTGTGGTACTAAAGGATCTCCTGTAAGAGAATAACTGTTTTGGGGTTCATTTAGTGTCCTTGCACGCTCGCGCATATGTTCTTTTTTTAGGTTAACTAGACTAAGTGCCTCACTTGCGATCTCTAAAACCTCTACCTTTTCACCTCTTTGAGCTTGACCACTTCCTGAAAAAAACCGTCCTAAACGGCCACACTCAGCAGAACTTAGCCCTGAAAATCCTAGCCTATGAACTCGTTCTGCATAACCTTGTCGATAAAGAGCACACCAAAGAGAATTATCATTCACTCATGTTCACCTCGTTATTAGTATGACCGGAAGGATAGGCTGTTGTGAAAGAAGAATTTCTCTATATAAATGAAAGGTGGTAAACTTTTATGTTTCATGCGGAAAAATCAAGGGATCTGTTAATAGAATGGTTAAGAGAGATGGTCAATAATGCCAAGGCTAATGGTGTTATCTTTGGGCTAAGCGGTGGCATTGATTCAGCTGTTGTTGCTGGGCTTGCCAAAATAGCTTTTCCATCTACTTCGCTTGGGGTCATTATGCCTTGCCATTCACATCCTCAAGATAAAGAAGATGCTCTACTTGTTGCTAGAGCTATCGATCTTACTACAGAAGAAGTAGATTTAGAGCCTTCTTTTGACTATTTAATTGAAACTACAGGGGTAGACCCTAAATCCATGGCAGCACATAACCTCAAGCCACGTCTTAGAGCAGCATCACTTAGCTTAATTGGGCAAAGTAAAGGTTACTTAGTCTTAGGTTGTAGTAATGGTGCTGAATGGTATACTGGCTACTTTACCAAATTTGGTGACTCAGCAGCCGATCTTTTACCTATTGCGCGGCTAGTTAAGAGTGAAGTTAGAGAAATGGCTAGACTTTTAGGTATCCCTGATAAGATTATTAGCAAAGTGCCTACTGCAGGTCTTTGGGATGGGCAAACCGATGAAGATGAATTAGGTATAACTTATGATGATCTCGACAACTTTATCCTTACTGGTACTGGTAATCGAAAAGCTATAGAGATCATTGAAGAGTTTCATCAAAAAAGCACCCATAAACGGCAAATGCCGCCTATGGGGCCTGTAGTTAGAGGATAGCACTTACATCAACTCTAAACATATTTATCTCCAAGTGCTTAGAACAAAGGGATATGGTTTAAATTTAGTATCTAGTTCTTAGCAATTAGCGCCTTTTTATCATATGGATAGCTTCACCAAAAAGGCCTAGACTAGCTTCAGAAAAAGTCTCTCCTAAAGTCGGATGAGTCATAATAGCTTTCTTAAGATTTTCTTTGGTAGGGTTAGTTGCTAGAGCATAACTTGCAAGATTACCTAGTTCACAGGCTTCAGGCCCAACGATCAATACACCATTTAACTTTTTGTCATCCCCATAGACTTCAACAAATCCATCACTCATACCACTTGCAAGTGCTCTACCATTGGCACTAAAGGGGAAACGGCTCTTTTGCCCTTCGAAAACGCCAACTTCTGCCAACTCTGGATAAGTAAAGACAGTTCTTGGCACTAAGTTACTATTAAAGGAAGCATTTCTAACGCCACTTATTCTTTCTGCAACAAGAGCACCTTGATGTGATGCTGCGTGTGCTAGTTTATAAGGCATATTATTCACATCACCAATAGCAAAAAACCCTTTTTTATTAGTTTCAAGATTTTGATCGACTATGATCTCTTTTCTTTCATTGAGGGCGATACCAACTTCTCCTAGACCTAGATCGTTTGTATTTGGTCTATTGCCGAGAGCAACAAGGAGAATGTCTCCTGCTATATAACCTTCCTCAGTTTTAAGACGGCCTTTTTCATAGCCAGTTGCTGAAGTATTAGTCTTAATAACTACACCAGCTTCTTTAAGATGCCTAGCTACAAGACGTGAGGCCTGTGGTGCTACTTGAGGTAAAAGACTTTTTTCTCTTTCGACTATAGTTACTTTGCTGCCTAATTGGGAAAAAATTGTCGCAAACTCTACACCAATAACCCCACCACCCAAAATAACCATACTCGAGGGGATCTCTTTTAAATCCCAGATCTCTTTAGCTGTAAAGACATCTTCTCCATTTGGTTCAATACCAAGAATTGTTAAAGGAGTTGCCCCTGTAGCAATAATCACATTGTCTGCAGGAAGAAGTTGGCCATCTACAACTACACCATCTTCTGTAAGTCTACCTTCACCTTGGATAACTTTAACACTAGCTGATTTCATGAGGCTCTTAAGACCCCCTACTAGCTGGCCGACTACTTCTTCTTGTTTCTGGGATAATGCTTGAAAATCCACCTTTAACTCGCCGGTTATCTCCTTGGCTTCTCTAGCTTCTCTAAGCACTTTTGTGGTGTGGTAATAGGTTTTTGTAGGTATACAGCCCCAATTGAGACAAGTGCCTCCTAGATGCTCTTTTTCAATTAGAGTTACTTCTAAACCCAAAGCACTACCTCTTAAAGCTGCTGCATAACCTCCTGGTCCTGCACCGATAATAACAACTTTCTTCATATCCATCACCTCTTTTTCTCTGATAACGCTAAACGCCAAAGATAAAGTGATAAGCAATAAGTCCTAAGTGATAAACACAATACTAGTTAATTAGCAAGATTTTTCAGGCTTTTAAATAGAAAAACAAAGTGCAAAGTAGATTGCTAATTGTCAATACCAACCAAACTCTAGATGATATTGTCCTTATTAAGACACTAGGCTCTTCTTGTCTAATACCCTTTTTTGCCAACAGATAACCGTGTGATTTTTAATCATAACTACATAAGAAATGTTTTGATACTCTAGCAAAAACATTTTAGAAAAAAGCAGGAAAATTAAATCTTCATAGGACAATGCAATAAATAGAGACCAATATAGGGGATTTTGAGAAAAAAAATGGCGACCTAAGGGACCAAACCTATCTAGCTAGATGCTTTGGGGTTTGGTCCTTCTATTATTAAAAAATAACTCTTATAACAGGAAACGTCACAAATAGATGTTTACTTAGAAAACGTAAATCTTGATTCTTTAAAAGATCATTATTCTCTAATTCTAGCTCTGGTTTTGACATTGCTTTGGCCATTGGGGATAAGAACCTAATATTTTGAGAAATGAAGTCCTCTTTGCTACTTCTTTTAAAACGGAGTCAATTTTACTATCTTTGATGTGTCCTTCTAAATCTACATGAAATAGATACTCACCTAAAAATCTCTTTGTCGGTCTTGACTCAATCCTTGTAAGGTTTATCTCTTCTTTGGCAAAAATCTCTAAAATCTGGTATAGCGCTCCTGGTTTATCGTTAAATGTAGCAAATATGATACTTGTTTTATCTATTCCCGTAGCTTTAGGTATTACTTCACCTAAGATGGCAAATCTTGTACTATTGTCATTTCTATCTTGAATACATCGGTCTATAATAGGTAGATTATAGGTTTTGGCAGCTTGTTGTGACCCTATGGCAAGAGCATCTCTTTTTTTTGCTTCCACAACACCTTGTGCAGTTGAGGTTACAGCAATAGCCTCTAAGTTATGCTTATAAAGGTATTCTCTACACTGGCCTATTGCCTGGGGATGAGAATAAACAATCTTGGCTTTTTTATTGCCCAAAAGGCAGTGGCAGATATCTAAAGTTAGTTCTCCGACAACAGATAGTTTAGTCTCTAAAAGAAGATCGAGTGTCTCGGAAACCGAACCTTCTAATGAATTTTCCCAAGGCACTATACCCCTATGAGCAATGCTTTTTTGAAAGACATCCTTAATCGAAGTTACAGCAACTGGCTCACTATCAATTAAAAGTGCAGCTTCATGAGAGTAAGAACCCTCTGGTCCAAGGTAATAGATCAAAGTCTCACACCCCCTGATTGATGCCAATATGAGCCATAAACTCAGCAAATTCAGCAAAATTAAGAGACTGCGGTCCATCTGAAAGTGCTTGGTCTGGATTGGGGTGTACTTCAATGATAAGTCCGTCTGCCCCAACTGCCAAAGCTGCTTTTGCTAATGGCTCTACAAGACTTCTTTTGCCTGAAGCATGGCTTGGATCTGCAAGTACAGGCA
>DUTE01000172.1 GCA_012842235.1 Bacillota bacterium | reverse complement strand
TCCCGACTTCATCAAGTTTAGATATATGGCCGCCCTAAGCACTTTTATAGCATATACCAGAAGATGGTTAAACAAGGTAGAGATTTTGAAGAGATCTATGACCTAACAGCTGTTCGAGTTATTGTTGATAGTGTAAAGGATTGCTATGGGGTCTTAGGCATTGTTCATACGTTGTGGAAACCAATGCCAGGTCGATTTAAAGATTATATCGCTATGCCAAAATCAAATATGTATCAGTCACTGCATACTACAGTAATTGGCGAAAACGGTGATCCTTTTGAAGTGCAGATTAGGACATGGGAGATGCACAGGACCGCCGAATACGGTATTGCCGCTCACTGGAAGTACAAAGAAGGGGTAAGGGGTTCTGAGCCTATCGACGAAAAAATGGCTTGGCTTAGACAGATTCTTGAGTGGCAAAGGGAAATGAAAGATGTAGAGGAGTTTATGGAGACCTTAAAGATTGATCTCTTTGAAGATGAGGTCTTTGTCTTTACTCCTAAAGGCGATGTGATTACACTGCCAGCAAGTTCAACACCAGTAGATTTTGCCTATGAAGTTCATACAGCAGTAGGCAACTCTTGTGTAGGTGCAAAGGTAAATGGTAAGATTGTGCCTTTAGATTACAAACTAAAAAATGGTGAATTTGTCGAGATTCTAACTTCAAAGCACTCTTCGCCTAGTCAGGATTGGTTGAATTTTGTCAAAACTTCCAAGGCTAAAAACCGTATTAGGCAAAAACTAAGAGAACAGCAAAGAGAAGATTCTATCATTAAAGGCAAAGAACTCTTGCATAAAGAGTGTCGTCGTCTGGAATGGGATCCAGCAGATATCTTACTTACCGATAAAGTTGAAGATTTAGCCAAAGAATATCGTTACCAAAGTGCTGAAGATCTCTATGCCGCTATTGGTTATGGTAATGTTACCGCAGGTTCAATTGTGAAAAAAATAGTAGGCGAAGTCAAATATAATGCAAGAAAAAAAGAGCTTAAAGCAAAAAAACTTACTAAGACAACACAAAGACCTGTTACAAGAGGTGCGGGCGTAAGTGTTACTGGTACTGATGATCTTCTCATAAAACTTGCTCGTTGTTGCAATCCGGTCCCTGGGGATTCGATTATTGGCTATATTACAAGGGGTAGAGGTGTTACAGTACACAGATTAGACTGCCCTAATGTAAGTGGTCTCGAAAAAGAAAGGCTAATCGATGTTAACTGGGATGAAGCAGATTCTGGTTACTATCCTGTGGAGCTTCATCTAGAGGGCTATGATCGGCCTAATCTTCTTACCACAATAATGGCTGCTCTTGCAGAGAGTAAAACAACTGTTGCAGCAGTAAATGCCAAAGCACTTAGTGATGGTAGAGCTAGCATACAACTAGTAGTTAACATTGAAGATATAGAGGATTTAGAAAATGTGATGAATAGACTAAGGCAGGTCAAGGGAATTGTCTCAGTCAATCGAGCTCGACCGACATAATATTTACTATTAGACCTGAGGTGAATTAAATGCTTGCTCTGTTACAAAGAGTAAAAAAAGCCTCTGTTACAGTTGAGAATAAGACTGTTGCAGAGATTGAAAATGGACTTATGGTGCTTTTAGGAGTTGTAGAAGGCGATACAAAAAAAGATGCAGAGTATATTGCTAATAAACTAATTGGCCTAAGGGTTTTTCCCTTTAATGACCAGGAGTTTCACCTCTCCGTAAAGGACATTCAAGGGGAGATTCTTCTTGTAAGTCAATTTACTTTAGCAGGAGACTGTAAAAAAGGTAGACGCCCTAGTTTTTCATTAGCTATGAACCCTAAAGATGCTGTTTTACTCTATGAATATACAGCTTCTTTGTTAGAAAAAGATGTAGTAACTAAAACCGGTGTTTTCGGTGCTCATATGGATGTTTCTTTAATAAATGATGGTCCTGTGACACTTCTTATCGATTCGAAAAAAGGAGGCTCACAGAGTGGAGATAAAGATATTTAACAATACAGGTCTTGCTAATTC
>DUTE01000014.1 GCA_012842235.1 Bacillota bacterium | reverse complement strand
TTAAAACATAGACTAGTTAGATAGTACACATCTTTTGCCTTTACTAAACCTTATTCTTATAGCTAAACAAAGTAGAATCTCTTTGCCTTTACTAATCTCTTTCTTTACTTTAACCTTTTATCAGATAAAATAGAGAGGTAGAATAGGTCTAGATTCTTTCTGAGCTTAAGATATATCACCTAGAGGAGGTGGACTAGCTTAGGATTTAGCCTAAGCTTCTAGTCTATGACAATTATGCGTGCTGTTGAACTTGGAAAAACCTACCGCGATGGAGAAAGAGAAACAGAGGTCCTAAGAGGAATCAATTTAGAGATAAAAAAAGGCGAATTTGTTGCCATAGCAGGCCCATCTGGCTCAGGAAAAAGTACTTTACTTGGTCTTTTAGCAGGTTTAGACAAACCCACTACTGGTCATGTTTTTATCGGTGAAAACGAAATAACTAGTCTTGGAGAAAATAAACTAGCTAAAATTAGAGGAAAAATGCTCGGTTTTGTCTTTCAGTCTTTTAATTTAATCCCCACTCTTACAGCTTTGGAAAATGTTGAATTACCATTACTTCTAAACGGTATCTCCGAACCTAAAAGAGCCAAAGAACTTCTTGATCTTGTAGGGCTTTCTCATAGAAATAAACACTATCCTACCCAACTCTCAGGAGGAGAACAGCAAAGAGTCGCTATTGCTAGGGCTTTAGTCTGTGAGCCTCCTATCATACTTGCCGATGAACCTACGGGAAATCTCGATAGCAAAAACAGTCAGATCATTAAAGACCTTCTTTTTCGTCTTTGCCAAGACCAAGAAAAAACCGTTTTAGTCGTTACCCATGACTTAGAATTTGCCAAACAAGCCCAAAGAATTATCCATATTAACGATGGACAAATCCAATAGGGAGGGATATCTATGCAGCTTTTTGTGTTTGCACTAAGGACTTTGCCAGCTGAATTAAAAAGCAATTGGCAAAGATCTCTACTTATTATTCTTTGTCTTGCAGTAGGTATCGCCTCTGTATCAGCGGTAAAGATCTATACTGACTCAGCACTTACCTACTTTACCAAAAATATTAAAGACTATTTTGGTGCTGATCTGACTATATCAATACCTGAAAAACCGACCCAAGCCCAGGAACAATTTCTCCAAAACCAAGAGCTTGGGGTATTGACAATTGTGGAAAACCATAGTCAAATTGCCTTTAATCCTTTTAATAAAGAACGTAATATGCCTGTCCAAGTTATTGTAATTGATCCTGATGTTTATCCCCTTTACGGTAGTCTAAACCTTGTAGATGGCAGTTTAGCAAAAGCAATCTTACAAGAAAAACAGTCTGCCATTATTTCTGCCTCTCTTCTTGACCAACTTGAGCTTAGGGAAGATGGGTTAGTTATTGTTGGTAACACTCCCTATATTATTCGAGGAATCTTAGAGACTAAGGCTGCACCTGATGGCTTTATGGGACGGATCTATACAGCTACTCCACCCACTTTAGTCGGTGGTTCTCTCTCAACCTCACAAGCTTACCTTAAATTAGATCCACATCTTAAACTAGATGAAGCCAAAGAAAAGATAAGCACTATCTTTGGTGAAGAAAGAATCTCGACTTATGATGAAGTTACAACACACATCCATAAATCAACAAACGTACTTGGTAGTGTAGCCTTAATTGCTGCTTTAGCTTCTTTATTGTTAGGAGGCCTCGGGGTAGCTAATGCAGCACAGGTTATTGCAAGACAAAAATTAAAACAAAGTGCTATCATGAAATGTATAGGTGGCAATACGAGACAGGTTGTCTTTATTATCTTGGTTCAAATTGCTGCTATTGGCCTTATCGGTGTAATACTTGGCTTTTTTATCGGCTGGGCATTAACTGGGGTTTTCCCTCTACTTTTTAATGAGATTATCTCGGTTAATATTCCTGTTGAACCTAACTTTAAGGTTTTTGGGCAGATGTCTGTATTAGGTCTGTTAGTGACAATCTTCTTTGCTCTTTTACCTGTATTGAAATTTGCTCGCATTAGACCACTTGCAGTCTATCGCGACGATAATCCAGATAAGCTCTTACCTAAGAGTTCAAAATTTATTACTGCTCTTATCGTATTACTACTTACAATAGTTTTAGGGCTTTTTATTGGTCTAATCATCGATAACTTTCCTATTGGCATTGGCTTTTCTTTAGGAACCCTGGTTTTAACTGGGATTCTTTTATTTGCGATTAATCTTTTACTCAAACTAATTCTCAAACTTCCTCTCTTTTCAACAGCAACTGCCAAAATGGCAAGGAGAAGTTTGGCTAGACAATCTCAAAGAGTCTCTGGTGCAATCCTAGCCTTAGCTTTAGGTATCAGTTCTATTTTACTAATATCCTTTGTCCAAGATGATGTCTTAGATTTTATGGGTTCAATACTACAAGATCAAAAAACCCCTAATATTATTGCCCTTTTAGACAAAAAAGAAGGGCCGACTCCTGAACAGATGACCCTCTTTTTAGAAGAAGATAACCGTGTAGAAGATGTCAACATCTTTAAAATGCTTGCAGGAAGCCTTGAGGCGGTAAATGACAAACCACTAACAGGTGCCGAACTACCTAACCCACGTATGATGATGCTTGCTAAGACCTTTATTGTTGGTTCTGTAGACCCAAATAAAATGCCTATTGAGCTGAAATACGTAGAGGGAAAACCTATATCTTCAGAACAAGATATGATTATGGAAGAATACATTGCCTCAACTTTAGGGCTTAAAGTTGGTGACTGTTTAACATTTAAATTTGGTGATGATGCTTTAGAATTTAATCTAGTTGGCCTCTATAGTGCCATTGAAATGGGGGTAAACTTCTCTTCATCGAGTTATGCCTCAAATCAAGCCTTAGATGGTGTATCATCAGCCTTTACTACAGAACTGCTTTTAGCTCGGACTAAGGCTGGTATCCCCGGCAAGGAAGTCATTCAAACATTAAGAGCAAATGTACCTGATCTCCGTTTTGCCTTCGATATTGGCCAGATCTTTGATCTGTTTAACACGATCTTTGCAGCTATCACTCGTTTTATGCAGTTTTTGGGTCTTTTTGCACTCCTTGCAGGGCTTGTAATTCTAGCAGGAACTATGGTTTTAAACAAATGGGAAAAACGCAAAGAGACAGCTCTTATTCGTTGCTTAGGTGGTACTACTAAAAATGTCTTGTCTGTACAACTATGGGAAAATGGAATCTTAGGTGTCTTATCTGGAGCCTTAGGGGTTTGGTTGGCAAATAGCCTAAGCTTCGCACTAAACACTAAGGTCTTAAAACTTGAATTTGTTACCCGGCCTTTGACAAACCTAGTATCATTTCTTACTGTAGTTGTTTTAGTGGCAATAGTTGGAGCCATTTCCCTATGGGATGTTTTACATGAAAGACCTCTAACAGTACTTCGCAACGAATAATGTCTAAATAAACAAAACTCAAGTAGATAAACAGCTTTTGGAGGTGCACACAAATGGAAGGTCCACGTGCAGTAAAAAAAGATGAGTTACAGGATTTAATCGATTTAGTTAATTATGTCTTTAGAACAAGTTCTAGTAAAGAACCAGATATGCACATCTGTTTTCCTCTTTTTCTGAGCGAAAAGAATCTTGATAATCTCTTGGTTATGGTAGATGACAATAAACCTGTAAGCCACATGGGACTATGGATCAATGATTTTTCTTACTTTGGAGAGCCGCTAAAGATAGGCTCTCTTGGCTCAGTCTGTACCGATCCTAACTATAGAGGGCAAGGGCTTGCAACTCAACTAATGGATGAAGTTCTTAAACATTTAGAGGACCAAGGTGTTGATCTACTTTTAGTCTCAGGAGGCCGTGGTCTCTATCAAAGAGCCGGATGCCAGAAAGCAGGCCAAATCACCTGGCATAACATACCAAAAAACTCTTTGACAACCGACTTTGAGGTTGTTGTTAATCCACCTATAGAGCTAATGAGCGAACTTTGGCTCAAAGAACCACTTCACTCCCAGAGAGACCCTGAGACCTTCAAAACTTTAGTTGATGCCTATGCCTTAGCTCGCTGTATTAATTGTGGCTCTACTGTCTACCTAGCCAAGATTAATGATACACCCCTTGCTTATCTCCAAGCAGTAGAAAATAAGGATGGTTCAGTATTTCTCTACGAATGGGCCGGAGAGCGAAGCATTTTAGTAGAACTAGCTATGCATATTGCCAACCTACCTGAAACAAAAGAGCTGCGCTGGCCTATTCCATCTTGGGAGAATGTGCTTCTTGAATTCCTGTCTCAGATTCAAGCACCACAAACTGGCACAGACTCTCTTTCAGGAACCTATAAGATAGTTCGTTTTGCCTCTTTTATTGAAAAAATCGGCAACTATCTAAGACTTCGCTTTGGTGCCAAAGATATAAAAGGATTTGATGAAGGCGACTTGCAGGTTTTAAGACTTGAAGACGAAGAGATAAAACTAGATAGATTTGCCATGAACGAGCTGCTTTTGAGTGGAGTTTTACCTGAAAATCTGCCACCAAAGATGAAAAAATTGCTACAAAAAGCCACACCACTGCCGCTACCATGGCCAATTGGCTTTGATTACATCTAAAGTGTTTTTTAATAATTACTAGATTTATGTATAAGGAAAGACTCTCCTAAAAGTAGGAGAGTCTTTTTTTATGCTAAATGCTTTACTGTCTCTTCTAATTGTTTAACTATCTCAATTTTTTGGGGACACTTAGCTTCACATTCATAGCACTTGATGCAGTTTTCTGCTGCTTTGTTCTCTTCTTTTAGCTTATTATAGCCATTTTTTGCTGCCTCTTTTAAGCCATAAATTTTCAGATAGTTCATATTGGTAAAGTTTGCAGGGATATCTACCCCATTGGGACAGGGCATACAGTAGCCACAGCCTGTACAATAAAGCTCGGCAAGACGCTTTTTCTCCTCAAGTATATCTTCGAGTATCTTTTTTTCTTCTTCACTCAATGGCTCTTCAAGTGAAGCAATGCGAACGTTCTCTTTAAGCATTACCATATCACTCATACCAGATAAAGCTATATCCACATGGGGATTGGCAAAAACAAAACGCAACGCCATCTCGGCACTGCTTTTTGTACCTTGGGGAATAAGACTAGCAATCTCCTTTGAAGGAGCACCAAGCCTGCCTCCACCTACAGGCCCCATAACGGCTACACCTAAACCTTTAGATTTTGCATAAGCTATACCTTCTTCGTTACGGCGATCTAAAAGATTGTATTGCACTAACATTGTTTCAAAATTACCTGTATCAATTATCTTTATAAGATTTTCCGGGGAATCGTGAAATGAAAAGGATATATGTCTAATAAGCCCTTCTTCTTTGGCTTTTCTAGCTTCTTCTAAAGGTCCATTTGCTACATCAATTAAATTAACATACTTATCCCAGTTTATAGCCCACATGTGATAAAAATCGATATAGTCAGTGTCGAGTTTGGCAAGGGATTTTTCTAGTCGCTTACGCCAATTTGCACCAGAGGCATCTTCAATGGGGTTTTTAGTCGAAAGAATAACTTTATCTCTTTGTCCTTTAATGGCTTTGCCTACTAATACTTCACTTTGGCCATCAAGGTAATAAAGAGCTGTATCTATATAGTTAATGCCTAAGTTTATACCTTCCCTCAAAAGCTCTACTGCTTTATCTGGCTCTTTGGCAGGAAGGCGCATAGCACCAAAACCTAAGCGTGACACCTTTACACCAGTTTTACCAAACTCCCTATATTGCACTAAAAAAAACCCTCCTTTAACTAATTGATTTTTATAGCAGCTTCTTTTTTCTGAGAGTTGTAGATTGCATCCTGTATCTTCATAACAATCAAAGCCTCTTCAGGTTTCACTAATGGCTCTTTGTTTTCGATAATACAGTCAACAAAATGAGCAATCTCAGCATTGTAGTTGTTGCCAATTCTATCTCTTCTGACAATTTGATTAATATTAATTCTCTCGTGGGCTTCACTGACAATAGTTAAAGGTTTTCCCCAGTGAAAACGGGCACCTGCACCACTTCCATAGATCTCTGTACCAAAGATCTCATCATCCATAAGATTCATAGCCCAAGATGTCTCAAGACTTAAGGTTGCACCATCTTTCATCTTGACAAAGCCAAAAGCCGCATCTTCTACTTGATAATCCTTAGGATCGAAATCACGGAAGTTGTTAATACATCCTTGGTTGGCAATCTTAGTATAGCTTGAGCCAAGTACTATATCTGGCTTAGGATAACCCATGAGATACAAAGTAAGATCGAGTGCATGTGTACCTATATCAACTAAAGGACCGCCACCTTGTTTTTCAAGGTTTAGAAAATCGCCCCAAGCAGGAATACCTCTTCTTCTTGTGGCAATGGCCTTAGCAAAATAGATATCACCAAACTCACCTGCATCTATTTGGCTCTTTAGAGCCTGAATATCTGGATCGAAACGCCATTGATAGCCTATAGTCAGAATCTTGCCGCTTTTTTTATAAGCTTTGATCATCTCCTCGGCCTCTTTAGCATTTCGAGCCATAGGTTTTTCACAGATAACATGCTTGCCTGCATTTAATGCAGCAATTGTTGCTGGAGCATGTGCATAGTTTGGTGTACAAACACTGATAATATCAATCTCTTTCATCTCTAACATGTCATTATAGTCTGTAAAGACATGGGAGACACCTAATTCTTTAGCTCTCTTTTGTGCTCTTTCTTCAACAATATCACAAAGAGCAACAATCTCTACTTTGTCACTTAAATTGAGATAACCTGGTATGTGGGCACCTTTGGCAATACCTCCCACACCAATAATTCCAACTTTGAGTTTTTTTGGCACGGTGAAGTTCCCCTTTCAGCTAGA
>DUTE01000171.1 GCA_012842235.1 Bacillota bacterium | reverse complement strand
GGTATTTAAAAAAACAAAGCAAATAGACAAAAGTATACTGTCTATTTGCTTAAAAAACATTTTAGGATTGATCTGTCTTTGAACTTATCCTCATTTAAGTTGTTTTAACCGTTTTTTGGCTTCATCAGCACCATCGGTCTTTGGGTACTCTTGAATAATTCTTTCATATATCTCTTTTGCCTCTTTTCTTTCACCCTTTGTTAGAAGGATATCTCCCATACCTAAGAGAGCATTATCAAAATACCAATAGCCTCTCTCTATAGTTAACACCTCTTCATAAAGAGTCCATGCTCTATCGAGATCAGTTTCTTTCAATTTTTCAGCTAAATAAAAAGTAGCATCGTCTATTGTGTAGCACTCAGGGCAAAGATAGATTGCTGTTTCGAGATATTTAATTCCATCAGGATCATCACTATTTATACCATATTCTGTCATGAGAGAGACAGCCCATTGCAAAAGATAACCTCTTTTGTTTGTCTCTTCTTCACTAAGTTCTAAAAATAACTGCCTTACAGCTTCGGGATCTTCCATAAAAGGCCCGACATCTCCATTTTTATAGGCAGTAAACAGTTCTTCAAGTTTTTGTATGTGGGGATCGATCTCTTTTACATCATTTAGTGTATCTTTTTTACTAACCGCCAAAGAAAAAGCGGTCTCAATATTAGGCCAGTATAGATAAGACAAAAAAGCAAGCCCCAAAACAAGGCCTATTACAACTATCACAACCACGATAGATCTGTTATTTTTCTTCTTTTCTTGAGGTTTTTCTCTAGCAAACAATTCCTCAAGAGCCTTTTTTTCTTTAAGTATCTCTTCATCCTCAGGAAGCATCTCAAGGGCACTTTCATATAATTCTTTTGCTCCTTGAAAGTTCTTCTTCTCTAATGCTTCTCTTGCTAACTTTAAGGTGGCTTGTCCTTGTTCTAATCTTTGGAAATAGATCTTTAGATTAGTTTTACAGTAAGGACAGATCTGTGCCTCTTTGTCGATCTCTTGCATACATACTGGGCAGTTTATGTTAGACATCCCCTGCACCTTCCTTGTTAAGATTGTGGTAAAACATAAGCCAAGTTCTCTTTTGAAACGTGCAGCTTATAAATTTTGTATTCCTGTCTAGGTCTTCTTTTCCTGCCCCTTCTTTAGTCTCAATTTTATATTTGCCAAAATTTTTACTACTATTTTCCCAGCCTTGTAAATGTTTTTCTTCCATAAGTTGTTCACACAACCTTCTTCAGCGATAAATTGCAATAGAATTTTGTCTAAATTGAGGTTACTATGTAGAGTAGGCCATCGGTAACACTTCTTCTGGGTTTGCTTTTACACTCACCAACTTCAGAGTCACCGATGGTTTTCTTTTTTAGCTTTTGCGAACTTAATTATACTTGATCTCAAAAAGGCATAATAATCATTTTAGGTATATTGATTTTTAATTATCAATAATATGTCTCATCTTTTTAATTTCTGGACTAGTAACACATAAAGCCATTAACATTAACATCTATATCCAGCGAAAAAATGTATCTAACAGATACAGATTAGGATCTTTGTTATGGAAATCATGCCAACTCTTTAATCTATCAACTTATCAAATAACTCTCTCAAATTTTCATCCAAGTCTTCTTTCTAGGAATTGCACTTGGAGAATAT